>JAAYTW010000353.1 GCA_012517955.1 Candidatus Zixiibacteriota bacterium
CGTATTTTTCTATAACATCCGGATGGCCAACATGGATTTGACGATAAACGGCGTTTATCGGCTCTTTCTTGATAACGGCGCGGCTTTTCTAAGGATTATCTCTCCCATTTTAATATTCTTGGGTATCGTCGGTATCCTCATTAATCTGGCTCAAGTCGGCGCTTTAATCACATTTCAACCGCTTGCCCCCAAGCTTGATAAATTGAATATCATCTCGGGCGCCAGAAGGCTTTTTTCGACGAAGACGATTATAGAGCTTTTCAGAGATACAATCAAGATAACGATAATCGGTTATGTCGCCTATTTGACCTTAAAAAGCGAATTGAAAAACTATGTGCCGCTTGTCGACCAAGAAGTTGGGCAAATTTTGGTTTTCATGGCCAGAGTGGCGCTTAAAATCTGTTTACGGGTATCGGGAGCGTTGTTGGTATTGGCGGCGCTTGATTTCGTGTACCAGAAATTCGATTTCGAGCGCCGGATACGCATGACCAAACAGGAAATCAAGGAAGAATATAAGTTATATGAGGGTGACCCGCTTATAAAATCGAGAATAAGGCGAATACAACGCGAGCTGGCGCGCACCCGCATGCTTCAGGATGTACCAAAGGCTGATGTGGTGATTACAAACCCGACTCACCTTGCGGTGGCGATTCAATATGATCCCGAAACTATGGCGGCTCCAAAGGTGGTCGCAAAAGGCGAACGCCTAATCGCCGAAAAAATCAAAGAAATCGCCGCCCGGGCCGGTGTCCCGATTGTGGAAAATCAGCCATTGGCTCGCGCCATTTACGAAGCTGTCGATATTGGCATGTCGATACCGGCAAAACTATATCGCGCTGTCGCCGAAGTTCTCGCTTATGTGTACAAGCTGAAAGGTAAAATTTAATGGCGGATATTACCAAAACGAGCAAATCACCATTAACGGCGTTGACCGAACATTCGGATATTCTCCTTGCGCTGGCGGTTATCGCTATTCTGGCGATATTGGTTCTGCCGCTGCCCACACGTCTGCTTGATTTCATGCTCGCTTTCAATATCACGCTGTCATTGATAATTCTGCTTGTTACGATGTACCTAACTAAGCCTCTGGATTTCTCGGTCTTTCCAGGCATGCTTCTGATTATAACATTATTCCGTTTGGCTCTTAATGTCGCCACCACCAGGTTAATTCTTGGCCAGGCCTATGCCGGGGAAGTCATATCATCGTTTGGCAATTTCGTGGTCGGCGGGAACTATATAGTTGGATTTATCATATTTGCCATACTTGTAATTATTCAATTCGTAGTCATAACCAAAGGCGCCGGCCGCATTGCGGAAGTGGCCGCGAGATTTACTTTGGATGCGATGCCCGGCAAACAGATGGCTATTGATGCTGATTTAAACGCTGGACTATTGACTGAAGACGATGCCCGCAAACGGCGGCAAGAAATCAGCCGGGAAGCGGATTTTTATGGAGCCATGGATGGCGCCTCCAAGTTTGTCCGCGGCGACGCAATCGCCGGTATCCTGATTACTCTTATCAATGTGCTCGGTGGAATCCTGATTGGCGTCGTGCAACGGGGAATGTCCGTTAACGAAGCGTTGACGACATATACTCTATTGACGGTCGGCGATGGGCTGGTCACGCAAATACCCGCCCTAATCGTTTCAACCGCTGCCGGTATTATTGTAACGCGCGCCGCGTCCGAATCGAATCTTGGCAAGGACATGACACGCCAGTTGACTTTCCAGCCACGAGCGATCATGATTGCCTCGGGAATCCTTTTTGTTTTCGGAATCGTTCCAGGCATGCCGACCCTGCCATTTTTATTTCTGGGCGGTATTATAGGAATGGTCGGTTATACTGCGATACAAGCCCAGAAAAAGCAAGTCGCTAAAGCCGAAATAACTGAAGAGAAAAAAGAAATTCCTCCGCCGGAAAGAATGGAGGAATACCTTAAAGTCGACCCGATGGAAATTGAAATTGGTTATGCGCTCATTCCATTGGTTGACGCCTCCCGTGGTAATGACTTGTTGGAACGGATTGCCATGATTCGCCGTCAAATCGCCTCCGACCTGGGTCTACTTGTGCCGCCGATTAGAATTCGCGATAATATCCAATTAAAGCCTAATCAATATCAAATAAAAATCCGCGGCCATAAAGTCGCTCTTGCGGAACTATATCCCGGCCAGTTTTTGGCGATTGACCCGGGTTATGTTACCGAACCTGTCGAGGGGCTTGAAATCGAAGAACCGGCTTTTGGTTTGCGTGCTAAGTGGATTGGCGAAAATATCAAGTCGCTGGCCGAGCGGCGTGGCTACACCGTGGTTGAACCATCCGCTGTACTGGCTACCCATCTGACGGAATTGATTAAATCGAACGCGGCTGAATTACTGACTCGCCAGGAAACCGCCAACTTGATTGAAAACGTGAAAAAAGACCATAAGGCCTTAGTCGACGAGGTTATTCCGGCCCTTGTCAATCTCGGGATTGTTCAGAAAGTATTGCAGAATCTACTTGAAGAAAGAATTCCCATTCGCGACCTGCCCCTGATACTGGAAACTCTGGCCGATTATGCGCCCAGTTCAAAAGACCCCGACATTTTATCCGAATATGTCCGTCATAATCTTGGCCGGACAATCACGCAAATGTACCTGAACTCGGTCGGTGGGCTTACAGTTATGACCTTAGACCCCGATTTGGAAAACAAGATTTCAAGCGGCGTGCAATCAACTAAGCATGGTTTGGTTTTAATATTGCCGCCCGACTTGGCCCAGCAAATCCATAGCGCCATCAAAAAGGCGGTCGAAGAAATGCAAGCGCAGGGTTATTCGCCGATATTGTTGGTTTCTCCCAATGTTCGGCTGGTGTTCCGCCGCTTCATCAAACATATAGCACCATCATTATCCGTGATATCATACAATGAAATCCTGCCGGAAATTGAAGTTGAAAGCATAAAAATAGTGAGGTTGTAGAATGATTATTAAAAAATTTGTCGCTCCCACAATGACCGAAGCGCTCGCCCGGGTAAAAAATGAGATGGGCGATCAAGCGGTTATTCTAAAAACCAGAATGAATCGCAAAACCAACGGTCATGGCGAACAGCCTGATAAGGGGGTTGAGGTTACGGCGGCGGTCGAAACGGACAAGAAGAAACGCTTTGAAATTCCCGCTTCGGAACCTCAGCCATCGGTTACTCCGATTCCCGGCCCAAAACAGGAAATCGCAAGTTTGAAATCCTCCGAACCGCGTCAAGAAACCCCATCTGAATTGTTGAAACAGCTGGCACAAGAAATAAGCATGTTAAAAGAAACGATATTGAACCGCCAAAATTACAGACGTCCCGTGACGTTTTTTGGCAATCTTTCCGGCGCCATACTGGAAGCAGGACGGCAATTGATGGAGGCTGGGCTTTCGGAGGATCTAGCGCTGGATTTGATAACGAGGGTGTCTCAATCGGAAGATGCGGTCAATCTAATGCCGTCGCAGATAAGAAGCCAAATTCGCGGAATGCTTGAAAATATGATTCCGGCTGGTGAACCGATTGCCTTGAGAGATGCCGGCCCGACCGTTACAATGTTTATCGGACCTACGGGAGTAGGGAAGACCTCGGCCGTCGCTCGGGTGGGGATGCTTCATAAGATGGGTAAAACCGGGCAGTTGGCGATTATTTCGACAGACAATTTCCGGGCTGATTCCAGTCAGCAAATAAAATCATTCTGTCGAATATTGGGCTGTCCATGCGCCGTCGTATATTCGCCCGAAGAATTGGCTATGGCAATCAAGTCTCAAACTCAAGGATTGATTCTGATTGACACTCCAGGCGTAAATCCTCGCGATAGTCATGAACTTGGGGAACTGCAATCTCTTGTCAGGGCGGCTAAACCCCACGAAATCCATCTGGTGACGGCGGCCGGTGTATCAGCATTCGATTTATCTGAGATGCTTAATGCTTTCAGTGATTTTGCCATCGATAAAATTCTCATCACCAAGATGGATGAAACATCTACGCCAGGGGGAATAGTGGCCACGTTGATTAAGTCGGGGAAAAAACCATCATATATCAGCCGCTCCCGCGAAATACCGGGGCAGTTCGGCCCGGTGGTGCCGAGGGCGCTGGCCGATTCAATCTTGGCGCATTCTCCAAGTGAAAACAATCAACAGATCTGGCAAACGGAAGTTGTCGGAATATGGCAGTAGAAAAAGTAAAAGCCATTGCGGTTGTATCGGGCAAGGGCGGCGTGGGCAAATCGCTTTTGGCGCTTAATCTGGCTTTGGATATTGGCCGAGGCGGTTCTAAAACATTGCTGTTTGATGCCGCCGGAGGGAATCTTGGGGTAATGAGCAATGCCGCGTTTGATAATGTGAATAAAACCAAAACGATGATTGCTAATCTTTCCGATAATGTGTCGCTTTATGTTTCAAGCCTGCGCAATCCCTGCCTGGTGACAAACAGCAAGAGCATTCGATTTTTACTTCAGGAAATAATCGGAATCGTGGGCGGATATAAATATGTGATTTTTGATTGCCCCACTGGAGTAAACGCGATTTCGCAAACCCTGGCCGGCTTATCCGAAAAGATAGTCCTGATTTCCACGCCGGATCCGACATCTGTCGCCGGCGCCTATATTGTGGCGCGCGCGTTTGATAAAGAAAGAATGGGAAGTCGAATCGGGCTGGTGTTCAATCTGGTTGATAGCGCCGACGAAGCGGCATCGCTTAAAACCAGATTCGATATTTTGAGCGGTTCATTTCTTAAATGCCGTTTTAACGATTTTGGTTACATCAGAAAAGATGATGTATTGGAGATTTCAGTCCGCGAACAGAGTCCGGTTCTGCGCGACGACAAGGATTCTATCGGCGTCGAAGATATTAAAGCTGTCGCGCATAAAGTAGTGATGGATAAAGTGTTTCAAAATGAAACAAACGAACATTTAAATTTGGCGGTAATCAGAAACTGAATGTACTCCGTCGATATTAATATGATGAACAATAAAGCATTCATGACAAGGGAAGGTTATGGCAAATCTGACAGTATGGGAAAATTATAAACGGACGATGGATCCCCAAACGCGCGATCGTATGCTAAAACAATACTTGCCGCTGGTGAAAAATGTCGCCAGTCGCATGGCGTTGGGGTTTCCCAAGTCGGTTGAATTGAACGACCTGGTCAATACTGGAGTGATCGGATTGATTGAAGCGTTCAATAATTTTGACCCTGCCAGGGGCGTGAAGTTCGAAACGTATGCCGTGCCGCGAATCCGCGGCGCCATCCTTGATGAATTACGCGCCCTTGATTGGGTTCCGCGTTCGACGAGGGCCAAGTCGCGCGAGATTGAAAAAGCGGTAACTCACCTGGAAAACCGCCTCGGTCGCACTCCTTCAGACGGCGAACTGGCCAAGCAGCTTAATATTTCCACCGATGAATTATTATCGGCTATCGGCGACGTCTCATCCGCGACACTGCTATCGTTGGATGAATTGATTAATCGCGAAGACGATAACCGCCAGGTGCCCAGAATCGAAACGGTCGAAAACGCCGCCGCCGATAATATCCTAAGCGACCTTGAGCGTAATGAATTGCGCGCATTTTTGATTCATTCGATTTCCAGTCTTACCGAACAGGAACGTTTGGTTATCGCGCTGTATTATTATGAGGAGCTAACCTTGAAAGAAATCGGCGAAGTCATGCTTATATCAGAATCGCGCGTGTCGCAGATTCACACCAAAGCCGTACTTCGTCTGCGGGCGATGATTAGAGAAAGGTTCGCTCTTTAGAAGAGTTTAGTATTTAGATGTAAACCCCGGACCGGGAGGAAGTAATGGTTAGACCGGTCGAATTGCAGGACAACCTGTCCAAAACCAAACTATTGGAACAGGTTCAACAACTGCAGAAATCGGCTCCCGAAGAAGCTCAGAAACAATTCGCGCAGGAATTGGCCAAGAAAACAGCCAACGATTTGCGTGATGTATCGACTCTTCCCCAAGCCGATAAGATTATCATCCACCGCGAAAAAGATAAGCGGGATGACAGCAAAAAGAAAAAATCCCAAAACAACGAAAAAAAATCCGACGATAATCCGCAGAAGGAATCGTCGACAAAAATCGATTTTATCGCCTGAGGAGGCATGATGTTGTCTTTAGTTTTTTTAGTCGGCCTGGCCAATCTTGGTATAGCTATATGGATTGGTTCGAAAATTATAAAAATAGAAAAACTGAATAATACCGAATTAAAATCCAATCTTGAATTGATTGACCAAGCGCTCAAACGTTTATCGCGAATCCATGAATCATACGAACGTTCCAGTCAACCGGTCAGATTAGCGGAAAACGGCTGCGCCGATGCCGACCAGACCGAGAATAATAAGGAAAGACGGGCGATTTACTTATTGCGCCGTGGCGAAAATCCGCGGGCTATCTCTCGTAAATTAGGCATTTCCCGTTCCGAACTGGATTTACTGATGGCATCCGAACGATTGGGAAACGGCCATAAAGCAAATATCAAGTCGGCGTAAGTATTTGACCTATGCAGAAAAATTGACTTATGCCGATAGTTAGACTGGAAGCCATAAATGTTAGATTGTGAGGTAAATCGATGAGTAAAGTTCAAGATCCGATATTTTATACCCAGATAGAGTGTCCTATATGTAAAAATCTTAACGAATATGAAAATATCAAGGCCGGTTCATATACGGAGGACGGCCGCGATACGGATTTTTGTCCTACTGGAAGGGTATGGCTTAATCCGGCCTATCAGAAATTTGATCCGCTTCTGTTTTTTATGGCGACTTGTAAGAAATGTTATTACACTCGAGAATTCAACGCCGAGTATAAAAACTGGCAAAAAGATTCTGCTTTTAAAACCTACCGGTTGAAATCAATCCAGGAAAAACACTTGGCCGAATTTCTTAAAGAAAATGGAATAGTAAAGTTCCTTGGCAGTCATATTGACCAGAATCGTTATCCTTTCGAATCGGCGGTTATTAAATTTTTATTGGGAATTTACGAAGAAAAACTCCTGGACCGCCCGTCGAAACTTGATTTGGGTCGTTACTATCTTCGAATCGGTTGGTTGTTTCGGACGAACAAAGACCGCCTTAAAAACAGCACAGGCGCGGCGTCCGCATATCTTTCGAACTTGAGAAAAACGGCGGAGCAAGCCGGTATTCTGCTAAATGAGTATGAAAGCAAGTTAAAAGATATTCAAACCGGGTTTGGCGCTGAATATGAAATGATCTATGGTCAATCTGAACAAGCGGGTAAATTGAAAGAACAAGCTCAATCAACCATCTTAAATTTATTAAATACCGTGTCGCCGCTACACAAATTGAACGAATCAATCATTAACCGGATAGACGAAAATGCGAGCGCGTTGGCTCCCGCCGATACATCATCAGAAGGTTTTTTCAATTATTCATCATTTACGGATTATTTGGAGAAAGCCCGCCGTTTATGGAGTGAAGTCCCAGTAAATGAAATGGAGGCGCTTATCAAGGCCCGCGATTATTATCAAGCCGCGTACGAAACAGGCGATAAGATAAGCGCCGGGGTGGGGCAGATACAGGCCGCCTATTTGATTGCCGAGTTGTCACGGCGTACCGGCAATTATGCGAATGCCGGCGTATTTTTCAATCACGTAATTAAATCCGGCCGCGAAATTATAAATGGAAGAAAAGAAGATTCATCAACCATCAATTTCGCTAAAAAATTGTTAGAAACGGCAATGGAACAGGCTCGCCTTAGCCGCAGAGAAAGCGAAGGGAAGGCGGTATGAAGAGCATAAAAACCAAAAATGAAAAAGCGAAGCTGCTAAATTTATGGGACCGCCTTGAGTTGAAACTTCAAGAATCGGGCGAAACCGCCACTTTTATCACAAGAATCGAAGATATTGCCCGGGACTCGTACACGGTCGAATTTCCGGTAAGAGTAGCCGGCGATTTATCCCTTCGGGTGGGGCAGATAGTTGAAGTATTTTTTGAAAAGAAAAATGAAGCCTACCGGTTCAAAGCCGGCGTCGTGTCTATTGATGCGCGAAATGAAAACGCCACGACTATTAAACAACTTTCGAAACCCGAGCCTACCCAGAGACGCAAATTTGTGCGAATCGATATTCAAGGGCAGGTTCAGTTCCGCGTGATTGATTTAAAAAGCGATGATTACGGCCAGGCTGAAAGGTTAGAAAGCGGCGCCCTACTGAATATATCCGCAGGCGGAATACTTCTTTGTACAACGGCCGATATAAAACAGGGCGATTATGTACTATTGAATTTCAAATTGAAATATCATGAAAAACTGGAAAACATTCTTGGCGTGGTAAAAAGAGCCGAAAGACAACAAAAAGATTCACTGGTGGGTATCGAATTTTTAACCAGAGACCGCCTGACTCTTCCAGAGCATCTTCATATCGCGACCTATCTGCCGCCCCTGGCGACCTATTTCGATGATGAGCTTGAAAAGCATATAGTCCAATATATCTATAATCAAGAGGTTGCGGCTCGAAAGAAGAGACTATCCCGGGAAGAAAAATGAAATATCTCATCGGTCTGATTATATCGGTGTATGTTTGTTGCGCCTGCGAAAGGGTCGCCTCTCAAAATACCGGGGCCGGTTGGAACATGAATTCTTCGCCGCATGAGTATTATGGGGGTCGGACAGATGAATTTATCCGTTACTGCAGCTGGGAATTATTCCCAAAGTTCCAAGAGCGTCGTTTTGGTTTGACTCCTCTTTTCGGGGAGGCAAACAGCTTTGAACTATGGGCCGATTCTATTAATCATCGCTATCTGGTTTCGGTTGAAATCGCGGAGCGCGGTTGGGAGGTATCCAGACGGCAATCTATACCATTGCTCTATAAAAAGTACGTCGATGAATACAAGTTGGAGGCTCTCGTTGAGATATTCTACCGTGGAATGATTAAACCGATACTCGCCAAGAAATATCGAATACGAATTATTGGGAAAACCAGCTATCAGCTTTTAAAGAACGATCCAGATTATTCAAGATTGTATGTTCCGTATAGCGAGCGCCAAGGGATTGAAAAGCAGGCCTTGAAATCTTTGGCGGCGCAGGTGTCTGCGGACATCTTTAAATTAATTAATTAAACAAAGAGGCGAAGATGTATCAGAAAGCGCAGCTCGAAAAATTATCTCCGCCTTCCAAAGTTCTGGTGGTGAGCGGAGACGGGATTCTTGGCGAATATTTAACTAAAATAATCAGCCGCTATTTAGGCTGTGAGATATTTATTGCCATGAATGCGGCTGAGGCTTTGAGTTATTTATACGCCGGGGGCTTCGACCTTGTCCTGCTTGATTTGTCGACCCAGGAATTATGCGGTCCTTTAATGGTTCGGTCAATGCAAAACCTATCTTATCCGGTATCGATTCTGGTAATCGCGGATATAGACAGCGAGCGGGAACTCGAAGAGATTATGAATTTAGGCATAAGTCGAGTTGTACATAAACCAATTAAAATTTCTGAGCTTCTGGAGATGATTGCCGGAGTGTTTATGGAAAGCCAGCAGATTTACGCTTAAAAATTAAAAATAAGGAGGGTTCGGTGCCCCGTAGAAAAAAGGCGGTTACAACTTGTCAACTCGAGACTGAATTAGCGTTATTGTATGATATTAGTTCTCTGGTACAATTGTCTCCACCCAATCGGGAAACTTTCGAAAATCTCTTGAAACTAATCGGCAAAGTCATCGATTTTCGGGCGGCTTCTCTATTTTTGGTATCCCCCGAAACGGGTCAGTTAGCCGAATCGGCATCGGTAGGGCAAACTGTCGATTTAATCGGGTTCGTGCGATTTGATATGGGCATGGGATTGTCGGCTTGGGTGGCCAAAGAGAAACGGCCGATTATGCTGAATAATCTACGCAAGAACATAAGTGGCGCCCAAACGCGTTCATTTATTTCGGCCCCCATGATTTTTAAGGAGGAATTAATCGGAGTAATAAACCTATCGCATGACCAGCCGGAATCTTTCACAAACCGCGATCTTCAAATGATAGGTATAATCGCCTCGCAGGCGGCTCTGGCAATTGAGCGGATGATTTACGAATACCAATTGAAAAAAATCAATACGGAACTTCGCGACGCTAATCTGAAATTGCAAGAAGCCCAAGCGAAGCTGGTTGAGTATGAGAAAAAGCAACTGGCCGCCGATATGGCCGCGACGATTAATCATGAGATTAATAACCCGTTGGCAATAATATCGGGGAATGCCCAATTTCTTTTGATGACTATGAAAAACTCCAATCCATCGATATTGAAACGGTTGCAGGCGATTGATAAAGAAGCGGCAAATATCGCGCAAATTACCGAAAAATTCCGGCAGATGGATAAAGTCGTCGTCGAAAATTATATCCGGGGCGACAGCCGCAAAGTTATCAACTTACGTAAATCAATGACGGCGGGAAAAGAATGCTGACAACTTTTAAAAACGGCCATTTTACCGGTATCCAATCGTCGCAATCGTCTCTAAAAGCGAACCTTAAGGGGTATATTGTACTTAACAGACACGGGCAATTCTGTTACACTTCTAAAACTATTCCCGTTATTTCCAACAATCCGGAAGAACTGGCGCGCCAATTGTCGGCCTTAAGATTTCATATTGACCACCCGGAAGCTCCGGGCGCGTTTTATAAAAGCAATAAGGCTGACGACCGAGAAGCTTATACGGTCTATATTGGACCAGGACCGGCATCCGATGAAGTACTCGTAGTATTTTATGAAAGCGGGCTGAATATCGATGGCGACAGAATAATGAATTCTGAAATATTCATTCTATCTTTAATCACCCAGGCGCTCCACGCTATAAATCAAGCCGATAATCTATCGGATATTTTGCGGATTATTCTTATCGGCGTAACGGCCGGTTCCGGGCTGGGATTTAATCGGGCTTTTATATTCTTAACGGATATGGTCGATAATAGGCCCTGTTTGATTGGCGTTCACGCTATAGGCCCGTCATCTCCCGAGGAAGCCGGGGCAATCTGGCATAAACTCTCAATAGGCGAGATGACGCTTGATTCGATGTTCGAAGACGTATTGCGGCATTCACATCGAGATAGCCAATCCTGCGAGGGATTGCTGGGCGGCTTATGTATCCCGTTAGATAATAAAGACAATTTGTTCGCCCAGGCCGCTCTTGAAATGAAATCGATGATAATCGATGAATCCGTTCTCAACGTGCCCGCTTATGAGGATTTGCGCCGGAGGCTTGGAACCGGGCCGCTGGCGGTGGTTCCGTTAGTTGGAAAAGAATCTCTTCAGGGAGTATTAATCGCCGACAATTTTATCACGCATAAGCCTATCACCGAAAGCGACCTCCAACTGCTGGAGATATTCGCGAGGTACGCCAGCGATACAGTGGAGAAGTTTCGTCTCTATGAAAATCTCGAAAGAAAAATCAATGATTTAAAACGCGCCAATGAGATGATTATCTTAAATCGAGAAAACTTGATTAAGGCCGAAAGATTATCGGTTCTCGCCGAAATGGCGGGGCATGTGGCTCATGAAGTAAGAAATCCGCTGACTGTTATCGGCGGATTCGCCAAATCGATGCTCCGAAAAATATCAAGCGACCACGATAATTATGAATACCTCAATATAATAGTCGAACAGGTGTCCCGAATCGAGCAGGCTTTAGGTAAATTTACCAGTTTGTTGAATTACCAAAAAAAGAATGATCGCGTATGTAATCTTTATGAAATTGTAAAATCGACATTGGATTTAAAAGCCGCCGATTTGGTCAATTGCCGTTTCGAAATAAACGCGGGCGAACTGATTCAGATAAAAGCCGACCCCGATTTGTTGCGTCAAGCGTTGATATTAATAATCAACAAAGCCTGCGCGATAATCGAAGATAAGCAGAAAATGACGCTGACCATCGTTCGTGTGGGACAAAAAGCTATCGTTTATTTTGAGCCTGGAAAAAACAAAAAAACATACGCCCAAACCCTGTTCCGCAATTTCCATCTTGGCGGCAATCATGAAATTCGACGCGAATTGGCAATCGCGTTGGAAATACTCAAATATTACGGAGGAAATATCGGCCTTCAAACGGATGGGGCCGATGACATGAAGTTTTATGTTGAAATGCCCATTTTCGAGGAGGGTAAATGAAAAGAATTATGATTGTCGATGATGAACCGTCAATTCGCAGATTATACCAGAAAGAGTTCAGCGAAGATGGTTATGAAGTGGTTCTGGCATCATCGGGACAAGAAGCGCTTAATCAGATTGATAATGAAAAATATCCCGATCTGGTTATCTTGGACATTAAAATGGAAGACAAGGATGGGCTTGAAGTGCTCGATGAACTTCGGGGTAAGCACAAGGGATTGCCGGTTATTCTTAATTCGGCCTATTCAACTTATAAAAACGATTTCACGTCCTGGTTGGCTGATGCTTACCTTGTAAAATCACCGGACTTGAGCGAATTGAAAGAAAAGGTCAGAGAATTACTGACGGTATAGTATGGATAGGCAACATGAATATTTAATCAAAACCGTTGAAACTGTTTCCGAGCGGATTCAGGTTCTGGCTTTGAATATAGCGGTGGCCGCGGCTAAAATGTCTTATCGTCAACAGCTTACCCATGAAGTCAACGCGCGGCTAAGCCAGTTGGTCAATCAGGCGACTCAAACCGTGAAAAATATGGGACAAATATTAAAAGCCGCCAAAACTGATAAAGGTAAGCCTGATTTTTTGAGCGATGCCGCCGATTATAAGGTCGACCCGGAGTTGGTTTTAAATATCGAAAACGCGTTAAACTCCATTGTTGATGAAAGCCAGAAAATAATGGACATGCTCAATCAGGTAAAACAGCTTCCCCGGTAGGAAATAAGCTCACGATGATTAAAAATATCCTAATAGTCGACGATGAACAAGAGGTGTTGGATGTTATTTCCGAGATGCTTGATTCCTTGGGGTACCGGCCTTTTGCGGCCAAGCGGGGAAGTGAAGCTTTAAAATTGGCGAAAACAACGAAATTTGATCTGGTAATAACCGATTTAATCATGCCCGATATGGGCGGCCTGGCGTTCGCGAAAAAGTTCAAAAAACAGCAAAAAGACACTCCGATTATCGTTACGGCTGGAGTGAACCTGGGCAAATCAAACGTTGATTTGGAAAAATATGGCGTTTCCGCCTTTATCAGGAAACCTTTTTTCATTGAAGAGATTGATTCTAAAATCAAGCAATTATTCGCCGGAAAACGAGAACTGATTAATTTTTTCGGATGAAAAAAACAACTTTATGGACCAGTTTGACTTGTAAATTATAAGATGAACTTTATTATCAAGTTACAGCCAGTTTTTACGATAATAATTATAGGAACCATCATACGGAACGATAGAAAGCACCGAACTATCGACGCAAAAAAGGGAAGTCTAAAATGAAAGAAGAAGTTAAAATTCTTGTGGTGGACGACGAAGTTATTATGCGAAACCTTCTATTAAAAATCCTTGAGCAGGAAGGTTATCAAGTAACTTTAGCCGGTTCATATAATGAGGCAATTACAAAACTAAATTCAAGTAAATTTGATTTGGTTCTGTCGGATGTTAAGATGCCGGAAACTAACGGCTTCGAATTGCTAAAAGAAATTAAAAATAAATGGCCCCAAACGGCCGTAATTATGATGACCGGATATGGCGACGCCTATACAGTCAAGGAAGCATTGATGCTTGGGGCGGATGAATATGTGACGAAACCGTTTAAAAGTCACGAGATCTCATTGATTATCGAACGCGCGTATTGGCGTCTGCTCGCATCAAGGAATAAGGCTCAAACGCCGGTTAATTAATGCCACAGGTTGCTGAAAAGAAAAAAAACGAACTTTCGTTCGAAGAACGCGGCTATCAATTTCAGATTGATATCTCCGCCGATTCGATGGTCGCGGGAATGACCATAATCCCGATTGATAAGCAAGCCATTTTTAATTTTACTCCCGATGAATTACAGGCCATACTCGCAAAAGCGGGTGTGATTTATGGAGTAAAACAAGAGGTTCTGCAAAATCTTACCCATAGCGTCGTATCTAACAGGAGAATCGAAGTTGCCCGTGGCAAAAACCCCGAAAAAGGAATCGATGCGGGATTTGAATTGCTATTTGATACATCGACTCGAAAATCACCCGCGGTGGGCGCCGATGGCCATATCGATTATAAAAATCTAAACCTAATTATTAATGTAAGAAAAGGTCAACCGCTTGCTCGTAAAATACCTGCGGCAATAGGAGGACCTGGATACACCGTCACCGGCCAGGAACTGCCAGGTCAAATGGGCAAAGATCGCCCACTTCCAAAAGGCAAAAATACCGATATTTCGCCGGATGATCCGGATCTTTTAATAGCCACGGAAAACGGCTCCGTGAAATTTGCAAATAATGTTGTTGAAGTTGAGAAGGATTATAAGCTGCTCAAGGATGTTGATATTGCTACTGGGAATATCAAATTTGTGGGTAATCTGTATATTACCGGGGCTGTTAAGGCCGGGTTTAGCGTTATGGCCGAAGGAAATATCTTTATATCGAAAAACGTGGAAGATGCCGAAATCAGCGCCGGCGGCTCGGTCAATATCGAAGGCGGTTTCGTCAGCTCCGGCAACGGATTTATCCGAGCCGGGCATGATATTAACGTCAAATTTATCGAAAATGGGAACGTCGAGGCCGGACATGATATTAACATCAACGGTCAGACCATCAATTCCAATATATCCGCCGGCAACGCGATAATCCTTAAAGGCAGAAAAGCCGTGATTCTTGGCGGACAAACATCGGCGTTTAATTTAATCGAAACGGATAATATAGGCTCTGAAATCGGCACTAAGACTTTGGTCAGAGTAGGTTATAGCCCCGAACTGCTCAGGCAATGCCAGCATATAGACGCCGAGATAAAAAGACTAAAAGGTGATACCGAAAGGATAAAGCAAGCGCTTTATTCGCTTGTGAGATTGGAGATGGACTCTAAATTAAGCCCCGACCAAAAAGAAATGATCAGCAAACTTAAAACCTATCGCGACGCGATTCCGGAACAGCTTGAGCAGCTTGAACGGCAAAAGATTGAACTATCAAAAAAATTCGAGGAAAATAGGGCCGCTAAAATCGTTGTGAGAGGAACCGCTTATCATGGCGCGATATTGCAAATTGGACTTTTGAAAAAAGAATTAAATCAGGATATCACTAATTGCGCGTTTATGGCCGATCGTGGTCAAATAATTACTATTTCTCATCGATAGAAATTTATTCTCGTTTTCCCTGTAATAATTTCCATAATTAATTTGCTATAAATAGATATTATCAAATCGGGCCGGCCAATGACCTGATAGGGCCGTTCTAAGTTATTGTCATTTTGCTTATTATCCGCTGACGCAAATCTTGCTTTCTTGATATGCCGCTAATCTGCTCGTGGCATGCAATTTGCTCAAATCTATGTGGCAAATTATATGGAGGCGACATGATTAAGGGTTTGTACACGACCGCTTCGGGAATGATCCCGCGGGTCTTAAAGCAGGAAATATTCGCCAACAATATGGCCAACGCTAACACCGTCGGTTATAAAAAGGATGGCGCATTTCTTCATCAACTCGAAGACGCCAAGAAAAATCTATTAACAGATTCAGATTGGGAAATATCAATGGTGGATGGCGTATTTACCGATTTCTCGCAGGGGTTCGCTCGTAAAACTGAAAATCCGCTTGATATCGCTATTGAAGGCGACGGTTTTTTTGCCGTTATGACACCTCAGGGCGAGCGCTACACGCGCGCCGGCGAATTTTCGTTATCGGCCGATGGTACGTTAATCGATAAAAACGGCTATCAAGTTCAAGGCGACGGCGGCCAGATTGTGATTAATGGCGATAGCATCAATATCAGCGCCGATGGTTCAATTAGTGTCGACGGCACTGTTGTCGGTAAATTGAAAATAGTCGATTTTGCCAAACCCTATAAACTTGATAAAGCTGAAAATGGTTATTTCATGCCCGCCGAGCCCGAAATCCAACCGATAACCGACGCCAAATATGAACTTCGTCAGGGTTATGTTGAAGAGTCGAATGTAAATATTGTTGAGCAAATGGTCGATATGTTGGTTTCGTTCAGGGCTTATGAGGCCGGTCAAAAGGCAATCCACGCCCAAGATGAAACATTGGAAAAAGCGGTCAACCAGGTCGGCCGTGTTAGATAAGGAGTGAAAAAATGATAAAAGCGATGCGCACAGCCGCCGCCGGAATGAGCGCCCAGCAAATGAATGTTGACGTTATCGCCAACAACCTAGCCAACGTAAATACGACAGGCTTTAAAAAATCGAAAATCGAATTTCAAGACGTGCTATACCAAAAGCTCCGTTCAGCGGGGGCCGAATCCGCCGCGGGCTCGACAATTCCCATCGATCTGGAAGTCGGTTACGGCACGCGTCCCGTGGCCACGCAGAGGTCTTTTACGATGGGGCAATTACAGATGACCGGAAATCCACTCGATGTCGCTATCGAAGGAAATGGATTTTTCCAGGTGCAGCTTCCCGATGGCACAACCGCGTATACGCGCGACGGCTCTTTTAAATTATCAGCTGACGGCCAAGTCGTGACCGTCGACGGCTTTTTTGTTCAGCCGAGCCTTACTATTCCCGCGGACGCCACCGACATATCGATATCCGCCGATGGTTATGTTTCGGTAATTATTCCCGGAACTGACGAACCGCAGGAAATCGGGCAGATTGAATTGGCGAAGTTCGTAAACCCGGAAGGGCTTGAGGCAATTGGGCATAATCTTTTTACCGCCACGGTAGCGTCCGGCCAACCGACATTGGGCAATCCGTCACTCGATGGTTTTGGCCGATTGAATCAAGGGGCTTTGGAATTATCCAATGTCGAAATTGTCGATGAAATGGTAAACATGATTGTTGCTCAACGAGCTTACGAAATAAATTCAAAAGCCATTCAAACGTCCGAAGAAATGTCACAGGTGGCCAATAACCTTAAACGGTAGTATAATATGATTACTTATCTTCTTGCATTGGCAATAGTAGCCAACCCACTATCCGACAAAGTGGAGAGCTCGATAACAACTTATGTTCAATCGCATTACGCCGCTAATCGGGCGCAATATCAGTATAATTTCAAGCGCATCAACTATTCACTGTTTCCTGAGGATTTTGATAGCGTGTCTGTTCTTAGAATCGGCAAGAATTCGCCGGTTGGTAACACGGTTTTCACTTTGGGATGCTATAAAGCTGATAGAATAATCAAGACCGTATCGGTATCTGTCGAAATTTCGATAATCGTCGATTGTTTGGTGGCCAACAATCCGATTAATGTGGGCGATAAATTCACGGATTTGGTGATATCTAAACGAGCGATTTCCTGCGATAATCAACTTCCTATCGCCGATATTTCCCAATTGGCCGGAAAACAAGCGAAAATTTATATCCAGCCGGGAACACCGATATTTCCGTCGATGTGCGAAAATATCCCGCTGATTAATCCCGGAGACCATATCAATATCGTCGTTGAACACGGCCAAATAAAGGTGGTTGCCCAGGGGATAGCCAGGCAAAAAGGCGGTATCGGAGAAAAAATCAGAGTTACGAATCTTGGTTCAAATCGAATGATAATAGCTGAAGTCGTCGATTCGACGACAGTGGCCTTGAAATAGGAGAGAATCATGAAGTTGATAGCCATGTTGCCTTGCGTTGGACTGATTTTGGGGGCGGTTCAAGTTAATGCCGGCGATTTAACCCAGCGTTCGCTGTTTACCGATGTCAAGGCGCATAAGGTCGGCGATCTTGTGACGGTTATGATAGTCGAGGATTCACGCGCTTCCAACCAGGCCAAAACTTCAACCCAGAAAAAAAGCGATGCCAAGACCAGCGGAACCGCCGGCGTAGGGCCATTGCGTTTTATACCGGCCTGGGATGCCTCCGGCGGTGACGAGATGAAATATGATGGCCAAGGTCAAACCGAAAAAAGTGGATTGATTCGGGCCAAGCTTACGGCCACTGTGGTCGAAGTTAAAGAAAATGGCGATTTGGTGATAGAGGGCAATCGAGTCGTCACCATAAACAACGAAGAAGAAACACTGTTTCTTACCGGTGTTGTCAGACCTCGAGATATATCGCAAGATAATACTATTTATTCATTTCAAATAGGTGATGCCCATGTTTCCACTAAAAGCAAGGGGGCAATTACCGATGGTCATCGCCCGGGATTTTTTACCCGCTTAATCAATTGGATATTTTAAAATGAAAAAGCTAACGATAAGTTGCCTGATTTTAATGTTAACCGCCTCAGTTTTTGGCACGACGGTTAGGATAAAAGATATCGCCAAATTCCAAAGCGAAAATACAATTCCGCTAATCGGTTATGGATTGGTGGTCGGTCTTGATGGCACCGGCGACTCGCGCAGTACTCAATTCACCATCCAATCACTGGTAAACATGATGGAGCGGATGGGGGTGACAGTCGAAAAAAATCAGGTGAAAGTAAAAAATGTGGCCGCCGTGATGGTTACCGGCGAGCTATCGCCTTTCATGACTGCCGGCGCCAGAATCGATGTGACCGTATCATCGATGGGTGATGCGTCATCATTACAGGGGGGAACATTGCTTATTACGCCGTTGGCCGATCCCGCCGGTAACGTTTACGCCTCAGCCCAGGGACCGATATCGATTGGTGGTTTTAATATCAGTTCCGGTCAGGGAGATAAATTCATAAATAATTATACCTTGGTGGGGCGGGTACCAAACGGCGCGATAATCGAAAAACAACCGCCGGTTACCCAACAATTGAGTTCCGTCAAATTACGATTACAAACACCCGATTTCAC
>JAAYTW010000354.1 GCA_012517955.1 Candidatus Zixiibacteriota bacterium
AATTCCGTTCATGGGGGCGGAAGCCGCGCCCGGCGAATACAGGCTGTTTCACAAATTAGCCAAAGCCTATCGCAAGACTTATTCGAAACAAAAAGATAATTTAGTATTTCAACCGAAGAAACAAACCAAGATACCGGGTTGGCTGGCAGGAAAAAACTATGTCGATGTGACAACCGCTTATGGAGATGTGGCTTGCCCCACGGTCAAGATTTCCGCGACGGTTCCCGATTCGATCGATATCGCTTATATCTGTGTATTCAATTCGGGCAACTGGGAGGCGATTCATTGGGGACGCATTTATGACAGTAGGGTGACGTTTACGTCGATGGGGATGGATATCGTTTATATGCCGGCGTTTTATATAAATGAGGAAATTGTTGCGTGCGGAGCGCCGTTTATTCTTGATAAAGCCGACCGGATAATCGAACTTGTTGCCGACACGACGCAGAAGACCCTTGTGCGTTTGGTATCGACCATGCCGCCCAAAAATCAAGCCACCGGCGATTCGCTGAAATCATATTTTATATCGGGCAAAACCTATGAATTGTTCTACTGGCTGAACGGTTGGAAATCTCTGGGAAAGGTCGTTGCCGGCGATAAGCCACTGGAATTTACGGATGTGCCTTTGAACGGCCTTTACTGGTTGGTTGAGGATGGCTCAAATAAAGAAGAGCGGATTTTTACAATTCAAGACGGCAAACAGGTTTGGTGGTAGAGAAAAAGGAAATGAGCACAGAATCGAGTTCAGCATGACATGTAGGGTTATTTCTCGGAAAAAATTCGGGCTTTCATATCGATTAGCGTAGAAACGGGGCAGGGTCTTTCAGATTGTTGGCAAACCTGCGAAGTTAGTTCGGTGGGGTTTTAGCGAAGCGTGACCCGATCGTTAAGCATATGTCGGGTCACACCCTTTCGGGGAAGACCCGACATAACAGTTCGTGCTTTTTTTGATTATTTAACAGCTCATGGGGCAACACCCCGTCTCTACAAATAATATAACATCTAAAAACTATTTTCCTGGTGGCGGTATCGGTTCGCTTGCCTGATTGGCAATCGGTTTCGGCGATTTTAGATAGGCGAAAATCGCTTTGAGGTCAGAATCGTGGAAAAGGGCATAGTTAATCCAAGGCATTGGGGGTAAAATATCTCTTCCAGCGCCAAGATGTTTGCCGGTGCGCATCGCCGCGATAAAAGCGTCCTCAGTCCGAGCGCCGATATCTGTTAAGTTGTCCGGGGTAATATTGGCGGCAAAGCTTACGCCCCATGGGCCGGCCCAGACAGTCATGTCGCTATTACAGAGGGCGCCCCATTTATCGGGAGCTAAAACCCCTGCCGGAATTGGCGGCACTTTGGAATCATGAGGCGCGCCGGAAAGTAGTCGGGTTGTATCAGGAATTGGCCCCCTGGCGGTATGTATCTTGGGCGAATGGCAACCGTTATATCCGCCGGCTTTAATCGGATACGCCCTTTGTCCGTTCTATTCTGCAGATGGACGCTTTGGTATTTGTTGCGATATCACATAGGCTGGCAGGATAATCAAGGTTAAATGGATACCGTAAGTATCAAGTAAGTATATTTAATCGCATATCTACTCTCGATTGATTGGAAAGATGTTATGGTCGGCGCTTCGTTTTGGTAAGAGTACCGATAGTTCGGGTCTGCTCCAAATATTTTTCTTTAAAATCGTTTTTCGGATATGATTATGATTATTTCATGTTGACTTTTTAAAGCGGATAATAGATTTTATTCCCAGTGCGGGAGTAACTCAGTTGGCTAGAGTCACAGCCTTCCAAGCTGTTGGTCGCGGGTTCGAGCCCCGTCTCCCGCTTTTATGATTCGATTTTGAAGAATTTCTTTTTAAGGCCAAGTTTTC
>JAAYTW010000355.1 GCA_012517955.1 Candidatus Zixiibacteriota bacterium
TTATCTTTATTTATGCCGTAATTAATCAGATAATCGCGGGCGGCGGCGGCGCGTTTTTCGCCTAAAGCCATATTGTAGGCTTCGGATCCGCGTTCGTCGCAATGTCCTTCGATTTTAATTACAGCCGATGGTTTTTTCGACAAGGCATCGGCGTTTTGAGCCATAATATCGCGGGCATCGGGGCGAAGATTATACTTATCGAAATCGAAATGGATAGTGGTAAGCGAAAGCGGCGGCGGCGGCTCAACAACCGGCGGTGGCGGCGGCTCAACTCTAGTGGTGTCAACGGCAATGGGGGGCGGTTCGATTACCGGTTTCGGTTTTTTGCCACAACCGGCCATAAAAATCATCGCTATAACTGCGATGAATGTGAGCGCTAACGCGAATTTCTTCATTTGGTGTTTACCTCCTTAGATATAGATTATTTCTCTACCGTAAATTTACAGACCAACTCGGCGATTTGCATACGCCATCTATCGGTAATTTCCTTTTTCCCGAGCCATCAAAATTCATTACCCAAAGGGAATAAGCCCCTTCATAGGCTCCATTGGCATCGGATGAGTAAACGATATGGAGCCCATCGGGCGACCAAGCAGGGGCCTCGTTAGACCCCAAATCGGTTAATTTATAAGCGTTCTGACCCGTAATGTCAATAGTATATATTTGAAAAAGACCATTTTCTCTGGATGTGAAGGCCAACCTATCTCCTTTAGGCGACCAGGCGGGGTCGCAGTTATAATCGCCGATATAGGTCAAGCGGCGAATGTTGAATCCGTCGATATCAGTTACATATATTTGGGGGCTTCCGGTTCTATCGGAAACGAACGCCAGTTGTTTGGAGTTGGGCGACCAGGTTGGCGAAGTGTCAATCGCCCTCGAATAAGTGACCTGCTTTTGAATTTTACCGCTGTTATCGAGGATATAGATTTCAAAATTGTTGGCATAAGATAAGGCCACCGCCAACCACTTACCATCGGGCGATTGAACCGCCGAATAATTCAGGCCTTGCCGCGTCGAAATGGGATAAGCTGAATTTGCGGCAAAATCGTAGCAGTATAAATCGGGGTTTCCCTTTCGATAGGAAGTGAAATATACTTTATCGCCGGCGGCGCTCCAGGATGGGAGCACATTTATGGGTTTGGGACTCGGATCGGGCGCTATCTGAATCGGATTATAACCATCGAAATCGCAAATGTAGATTTGCGAGCCGGAACCATTGTCGCGCGAGAAAACGATTTTCGAAAAGAACACGCTTTTTTCGCCGGTCAGGTTCTGCAGTAGATCGTCGGCCACTTTATGGGCCAGATAGCGATAACGACCAGACTCTCCCAAATACTCATGGGAGTACATCAGTTTATTGCGAGAGGTTTCTATAACGTCGATATTGAGGCTGAACACCCCCTCGCGTTTGCTCAATCGTCCCTTGATAAGCATCTGAGCGCCGATATAAATCCAATCATCGAGGCTCATCGGTTTACCGACAATATCCACAAGAAACGCGGAATCGGGCTGAACAACATTGAAATAGAGCGTATATTCAAGATCGCTTTTTAGCAGTTCATGCAAACTGTCGGCGACGGCGATATCGAAGTTATCGACAATACTCGCATCGAGGATGAATTTATCGAGCGCGACTGAAATCAAGGAAGTGGTTCTGCCCTTCGTGATTTTGCCGCTTATATCGGTTTTCTGAGCCGATATGGGATTCGCGAAAAGTATCAATAAAGCAAAAATCAGGCTGGGGATTGATTTTTTCATAAGGGTTATGATAACCATCCGTACGTCAGTTGTCAACCATTTACCGTTTCCAAACTCATCGATTTATACTATTAATTCCGGCGCGCAGTTGCACCCAATCAGGCAAATATCATAATTTTAAAGATAGCAAATTCAAATAAAACCGGTTTGGCCGCGCTTATAAAAATATTCGATTTGTGGCGTTAAGCTCGTATGGATTTTATTAAGAAGGCAATTCAATCTCAATCGCAAATGCCCCGTATTGGAGGATCTCCGATTCCTTTTAAATAACGAACCAGATAGGTGATATCACCGCCCATAATTAAACAATCACCGTTGGCATCGCCGGCCCGGAACGGTTGCGGCTCGGGATTAAATCCTTTGAGGAAACCCACCAAATATATCACATCAGAACCACGCACTAATCCATCATGATTGGCATCGCCGGGAATAAAGGCATTAGTATCGATTACGGTCACCGCTTCGGCCACGGCGGCAAATAATTCCACATTACCGGCTATATCATAGCAGGCAGATTCGAAGCTATATTTATGCCCGTGAAATCCGGTGCACAAAGCGGTCGTGTCGGTAACGTTTAATTTCCAGACCTGCCATGAGCCGTTATCGGTTTTTACTTTAACGGTGTAGTAACCCGATAAACCCGACCCGCCGGTATCCTGTCCTCGGCTCCAATTGACTCTGAATGTAAGGCTTGCCGATGTTTCCGGAGAAACCGCGATACTGCCGGTCGGCCTGATTCCGTCATAATTTATCACAACCTGCGACGTATTCAGATGGTTGGCGTTCCCGGCGTTATCAAGCAACCAGAAATAAACGATTTGGCTTCCGGATGAAGTCATGGTCAAATTAGCTGGACTGGTCGGCCCAAGGGAATTGGTCGAGTCAAAAGCCGATGTGGGGGCGGAGCCGATTTTGTAAAGATTCCGTTTAATACCGCTTATATCAGAGGGATTCGTCCAACTTATCACGACAGTAGCGCCGTTGGTCCAGGGAGTCGGATTGGCGCCGTTTGCCAATAGATTCAACGGGGCGGCCGGCGCAGTAACATCGACAAACACACTCCACACGGTTGACCAACCGGACCAGGCGGAGCCATTATAGGCGCGCACGCGCCAGTAATAACGGCGTTCAGTTAAATTTGAGGTCGGCGTATATTGGGAAACGGTGACGTTATTATTGTTAATAACCGGAAAAACGAAATCGGTGCTATCATCGATTTGGATATGGTATCTGATAGCGCCCGGCGAATCCGTAAAATCAAAAAGAGGGCGGAGGGTATTAGCGTAACCGCCATTAATGGGCGTTACCGGCGTTGGGATAGGCGGCGCATTGGCGATAGTCAAGTCGGCGGTCATAATCGACGCTGAATTGGAGATATTGGTTACGCTTACATAGGTTACCGCATCGGCATAACTTTTCGAATTCGGCGTGCTTGTGGCATTGAAGGTACGGTTCACGGTGGAACCGGGATATGGATCGCCGGTGTCGCCGCCATCAGTATCGTGCTCGAGGTCCCAAAGTCCATCGGCCTGTTCAAGCGCGACCTGGTAATGACCGTAGGTGGTATATCCTGGGTACCATTGATTATTATTACCACTTACCGCCTCATCAACGTGATAAATAAGCATCCCACCGGCGGGAAGGTATGAATCGAATCCGGTTTTTTGTCTGTTTTCGACCAGGAAATATTCCTGGCTGCTTCCACCATTGGTCCACAAGCGATAGATAACTCCCGTATCGATGACGGCGGGAAACGATACATTTGAGGTGTTCTCGGTGAGATTTATCGGATTGACAAACCCAAGGAATATTTTGGAAAAAGCGTCGAAACAGGCCGGCGAACTACCGTTTATGCCGTTCCAGCTTCCACCTGCCATAATGGACCAACTTCCCAGACCGCGAGAATCATAGTCATAGTCATAAAAATCGGGCAAGCCGAAAACGTGGCCAAGTTCGTGACAATACACGCCGCAGGTCATATCGTTGGGACTCGACCAGTATTCAGGTTCCATGGAATAGCTGGTGACAATTTTACCATCGACGATTTGTGGAATCGCGCAAGTCCAGGCATGCGAATGGATATCGTTGACGTTGCCGGAGTATTCATAACCCGGGCCGGAATGGATAATCACAAGGGCGTCCACATAACCGTCGTTGTCGTTGTCATAATTAGCGAAATTGACATAAGGATTGGCCGCAGCCACGGCGTCTTCGGCAAGCTTTTGTGCATTATGAGGATAGCTGCCAAACCCTTTCTGCCCATCAACGTAATAAGCATAGGTTTGAGGCATGGTTTTCCAACCAAGAGTCGATGGCATGTTAACGGTAACTATATCGAGATCTCCGTAGGAGGCCAACGAATAAAATTGTCTGACGGTATTGCCGGTCGTTCCATAAAGCAGATTGTCAAAATATGAAGCCGCCACCTGACTGGGGTGGTCGGTGAAATTGACCAGAATCGCCAGTATTTTAAACTGCCCGGATGGTTGGTCGAGGGCGGCCAATTTTTGTGGTTTGCCTTGGTTGATACCGCGTTCAGCATAGAACTGCGGATCCTCAAGGGCGGTTTTCGGCAGTATCCCATCCTCGACCATCTGGATAACTCTTGGATGTAATGGCATCGATTGCGCGACCGAAAGCAATAAAATGAAAATAACTGCTATTACGATTTGATTTCTCATTTTATTCGTATCCCTCATCTTTATTTTTTACCCGCATAGATGACTCTCGCCCGCCTTTTAATATTATATAATTTAATACATATATTATTATTATCAAGGTTTTTTGAGCGAAATGCTCCGATTTGGTAATATCTTAATAAGTGTGTAGAATTTGCCAAAGGGTGTATCCTTGCTGTAAATAATGATTTAATCGTTTAAACAGAAAGGAGACACCCATGTCATTGAGGGAACTGGCATTCCCTGGGAATAACCTAGGGGAAGCGTTCAATGAAGTCAAGGAGATGTTTGGGGAAGCGATGGATGGTTTGGGCGAACAAGCGTTGGGGAAAGTATTGAATGTAGCGATAGCCGAGGAGTATAAAGCGTTTATCGGGGCGAGGTATTACGAGCGGACCGAGGGTCGCCGGGATTGGCGTAATGGTTGTAGGAAGCGGCGGTTGTTGACAGCTATGGGTGAGGTGGAATTAACCATCCCGCGCTGTCGGGAGGCGAGCTTTCAGCCATCGTGGTTGGAGCGTTATCAGCGGATCGAGAAGCGATTACGGGAGGGTATCAAAGGGATGTTTATCTTAGGTGTTTCGACCCGTAAGGTAGGCGATGTTTTGGAGTTGCTCTGTTCGGCTCGGGTGTCCGCCAGTACGACCTCGAATTTGGCCAAGGAGTTGGATGAGCAGGTGCTGGCATTTGCTAATCGGCGGCTGGAGGATAACTTTCCCTTTTTATTTTTGGACGGTATCAATGTAACTATCGGCCATGAGATTGGAGCCAAGCATTATTGCTTGCTTGTGGCCTATGGGATTCGCAGCGATGGGAGTCGGGAGTTGTTGGCATTTCAGAAGGCCGGTAGTGAATCGGCGGCAGGCTGGCGAGCATTTCTGGAGAATCTGGTGATGCGGGGCTTGAAGGGCCACTCTCTCAAGTTGATAGTAGTTGATGGCGGTAAAGGGCTATGGAAAGCATTGGGGCAGGTATTTCCCTTAGTACCGGCCCAACTCTGCTGGGTACATAAATTACGGAATGTAGCCGGTTACTGCCCCAAGGCACATCGTACCAAATGCACCGCCGAAGCCAAAAAGATCATGTACGCTAAAAGCGTTGCCCAGGCGGCCAGCCGGTTCCGTCGCTGGCGAAAACGCTGGCAGGATAAAGCCCCCAAAGCGGTAGCCTGTCTGGAGCGTGACTTCGATAAGCTGACGGCGGTTTTTAGCTTCCCGAAGGCCCTGCGGTCGCTATTACGCACCACCAATGTAATCGAACGTTGCTTCCGGGAGATTCAACGTCGGGTCCGCCCGATGGGCTACTTCCGCAATAGCGCCAGTTGCCAGAGAGTAGTATATGCCCTGTTTGCCTATTGTAATAAACAGTGGGAGAAACAACGCTTCCACTTAAAAACAGTAAAAAAATATTTTAACCGGGCTGCCTGAGGATATTATGAACCAAAAGGATACACTAATCTACACACAACTCTTGACATTACCCTCCGATTTTATGATGTTTTATTGAAAAGGCCGCCGTAAGATTCGACGGCCCTTGAAGAGTTATCGATAACCGCCTAATCTTCTGATGGAGATACGGCTTTAAAATCGGCATTCAATCGCGCCCGCAATATTCGAGCGAATGGCGGAGTCCAGTGGCAATAACCAAGTTCAGAATTGGTGCCTTTAAAATATCCCACCAGGAATGTTATATCGGAACCGCGGAATTCGCAATTACCATTAACATCGCCGGGACAATAAAACCAGGCGGAAGTTGAATCCAGATAACAGGAATCTTTCGGGGAGGGCCCTATTCCTTTGAAATATCTTACTCCGTAGGTGACGTCGGCGCCGCCCAAAATCCTATCGCCGTTAATATCGCCGGGTATATATGAATATGCCGAACTTTGCTGATAATAAAACGCCCCCATATCGGCCGGCGTGCCATCGGGGTCATTTGGAGATGCCGGATTACCGGCATCGATACAAGGG
Organism: Candidatus Zixiibacteriota bacterium; assembly: GCA_012517955.1. Lineage (GTDB taxonomy): Bacteria > Zixibacteria > MSB-5A5 > UBA10806 > 4484-95 > JAAYTW01. The sequence goes on from JAAYTW010000355.1 coordinate 6,407, forward strand.
GAGGAGGCTTGAAGATGGAAATTGCCGGTTGATTGACTCACGAACAGTGGGTCGCTATTGATATTACCCGTGCCCGAATAGCCGCCGCTGATATCGGAGTAAATCACGGTCGGCGAACTGCCGTTGTTAAGACCTATTTCGGGAGCGATAGGCGCGTAATCAGCCCAAAAGATATTGTTTTCCATCGAGGCGAATGAATTGTCCATGCTGATTCCGCCGCCTTTTAAGCCCGCTTGGTTGGCATAGGCGGTGTTATTGTTTATTATAAATGCGGAACTGATATCATACAATGCAATAGCGCCACCCAACAAATCAGCGCGATTATTCCAGAACACATTATGGCTTAATTTGCCAAGCGAATTTTCGACGCAGAGAATTCCGGCTCCATCGCCGGAGCTATTATTGTCACGGAACAAGTTGCCTTTAATCTGCGGCGAACCGCCGATAATTTTCACGGCTCCCTGCTTATTGTTTTGAAAAATATTACCGGAGAGGATGGCATCTGAACTATCGCAGAGCACGCCGCCGGGACCGAATAGGCTCAAGTTATACCGGAATATATTCGAATCGACAAGCGCGTAACATTTATTAATGCTTAAAGCGGTCTCGCCCGCGTATTCAAATACCGTATGACGGAAGCGGCTGGAATCGGCCAAATTCAACGTCACTCCCCCCCAACGGTTCGAGGTATCAAAAGCGGTAAATTCGATATCTTTAATGACGCTCCCCATGCAACTAACACCAGCGCCGGTATCGGCCACAAATTTATAATTACCGGTAAAATTCAAAACGACGCCGGCCTGGATAGTTAATGTGCTGTCTTTTGGTACTCGTAAATCACAAACAACCTGATACGGGCTGGAATCGGCATATAGGGTTCCCCAAATATCGCCGCAAAGCTGGATACGCCCCTGATTGAAATATTCGGCGCCAATATCAGTACGTGTCGAATCGGGGTCTTTCGGTGAGGTTGGGTCGCCCATATCCACACAAGGAGAATAAGCATGGATGTTAAAATCGCCCGAACCGGGGTTTATGAACAACGGATCGAGGTTAAGGTTACCGGTTCCCGGCCATCCGCCGAGGATATCGCAATAGGTGGCGGTAACGCCAGAGGTCGATAGCGCAATCTGCGGCGATATGGGAGCATAATTGCCCCAGAATATGCTGTTTTTCAAGTCAAAGGTTGAATAACCGCCGACATTGAGGCCGCCGCCTTTTAAGGCCGCTTGGTTGGCGTAAAATGTATTGTTGCTGAAAATCGACGTGACCAGGGTGGTGCAGAATACGCCGCCGCCGTTGGAATCGGCGATATTGGCCCAGAATACGTTGCGGAATAATTCGGCGTCAGTACTATCAATGCCAACAAAGAGACCGCCGCCATTATCAAGAGCTCGGTTGGAGGCAAACGTGTTTTCTCTGAATATCGGCTTCCCGCCCTCCAGATAAACCGCGCCTCCCCGATAACCGGTATTGCCTATCATGGTCGTATTTCTGATAAGAGGCGATGAATCATATATGCGGATGGCTCCCCCATCGCCGGTATTGCTGCACTTACGGATAGAGCAATTTTCAATAGTAATATCCGAATTGGTCAATTTAATGGCCGATGATTTTGCGAAAGCTATATTCACATATGTCAATCGGGTCGAACTATCGGCGTTGTGGAATTCAAGCCCTTTCCATCCAGTAGAAGTATCATCCGCGGTCATCGTAACTTGATTGGCGGATGTGCCGGCCACAATTAGGCTCGCGTTCGTATCGATAGTAATCCCGTAGGATGGGCTTTTTGATTTTATGATAACGCCGGCCTGAACGGTCAATGTCGATTCGTTGGGGATACGGGCCGGAGCCATGATATAGTAAGGGTTATTTGCCGCGTTTAGGATACCCCAGATATCCCCCAAAAGGTGATTGGGATGGAAATAAGGAAGCGCACCGATATCAACACGGCTGGAGTCTGGATCTTTCGGCAATGTGGGATCACCGGTATCGATACAGGGAGAACCAGCGGTCAGGCCGAAATCGCCTGTAGCGCTATCCTGAAACATCGGGTAAGAATTGATGTTGCCCGTACCGGTTACATTAGTGTCGATATCACAGTAAGTAATTGTTGGGTTAGCGCCATGATCGATGCGTATCGATGGGTTGGCTATGTCGGCTCTGTTACCCCAGACGATGTTGTTGGTAAAAGCGGAAGTGGTTTTATCATCGAAAAGCACACCGCCGGCGGTAGTGAAAGACCTATTGCCATAAATGGTATTATTTCTAACATCGATATGACAAGAATCGGCAAGCGCTATCCCCGCGCCTTTAATTTGAGCGGTATTTCCCCGTAGGATATTGAACATGAAAATATCTCCATGAACTGATTGCAAATACACTCCACCCCCGCTGGCCACGCTTGCATCATTAAGTTCAAAAATATTACCAATAACGATGACATCGCTATTGTTTACATACAAAGCGCCCCCGCTGGAGGTAGTGGCGATATTTCCGTAGAAATGACTATTTTCGAGAACAATATCGGAATAAATGCAGTTAATTCCCCCGCCTTGGGTTCCGATATTTTCCAGGATTTTACAATATTGAATAGTCGCATCCGACCGGAAACAATCGATGCCTCCGCCTTTTTGAGAATTGGCATTTGTATTCCATTTGATTGTGCAATGGCTAATGGTGATATCTGAATAATTCAGAGTTAATCCGGAAAGGTTTGAAAGCAAAATATTAGCGTAAGATATAGATGTAGAGGCAGACGCCCTATTGAATTTTATGCCTTTCCAGTAGCGAGCCGGCGCATAAGAATCGTTATAAGTAAATGTAACGGAATCCGAAACCGTTCCCTGAACCAAAAGGGTTGCCGCGGAATCAACAGTAAATTGGTAAGTGCTGTCGAATATGACCCTAACGCCCGAGTCGATGACAAGCGTTGAATCGCTGGGCACATTAATATTGCCTCGCACGATATATGGGGAATTTGAGGCGGACCAGGTTCCATATACCTGACCACCGGAGATATAGGTTGTATCGGCAAAAAGCGGATTCAAAGCAATAGCCGAAAATGCGAAAATTAGAAAGATTTTTAGCGTAGAATTCATATCGCTCCTCCAATCAAGGACTCAACCGCAAAGGTAGATTTTCATACCCGACGTTAGCAAACCAACGACCCGTCTGAAAGAAGGTCGCAAGAACCGCTTAACGATATTTTTCACCTAAACACAGCATTCAATACATCGTTCTCCAAGTTTCATTTAAAGTCGACATGGCCTAATTACTTTTTCAAGGCCGGAGGCGTACAGGCCGGGAAATTAGCTTGAGTAGGCGTAATCGGCGGATAGTCAATGCAATAGGCAGGGGCCTCCGCGTTTCCTTTAAAGTAGGCAACCAATCGGGTGATATCGGAGCCGCGGGTTTCGCAATTGCCGTTAGCATCGGCAGCGGCGTAAAAGACAGTATCGGCGAGCGTGTCGGGTGGTGGCGCATGATGGGCCAAGGGATTATGGAACAAGCAGGCGGGCACCAAATCCTTGAAATAACGAACCAAACGAATAACATCGCTGCCTTCAAGGAACGTCGGCCAACTCGCTACTCCCATATTGGCGTCACCAGGGATATATTCATAACCGGCGGGATTGGGGGCGTTATCGACCCAGGTGATGTCATCGATATACCAGTTATCCCCCAATGCCTTTTCGGGGTCTTTCAGATAACGGAAAGCGAACCAAACATTGTTGGTGTTGCCGTAATCGCTCAAATCTATTTCCTGTAACGGGGCGGTGGAGAAACTGCTGCTTATGGCATGCGAGCCGGGTTCATGCGTTACGATAGGCCCATCGAGAATGGCGTCTTCAACATTAAATACGGGCCCCACATAAACGTAGAATTCGTGCTTATATCCATATCCGGTCCAAACAAATTGCGCTTCATAAAACTGGATTGCCGGTTCATTGACGCTGGTCCAATCCATCGGGCCTTTAATGAACCATTCATCTTCGACATCTTCGGTTTGGCCGAGAACGGCGACCGATTGGCTTCCGCTATGGGCTTTTTCCGATGTTTCGTGCCAGGTCGGCGTGCCACCAGGTGGGTCGGGGCGTTTGATTACGCTATAACCAACCGGTGGAAAATCGAGAATAAGGCCGGGTTCGAAATCTTCGGTGGGGGGCAGGCCGATGGTTTTTTGGCTGGTTACATTTATCCTTATGCCGCCGAAATTATCAACCAAGTAATCATCGCCGTCGACGACGACTCCGGCGCCCGCGATATAGTTATAGCCGCCGCGGGCAATCCAGGTTTTGGTGAATGTGATTTGATTATCCCCCATCTGGATAGGGATATCGAGAAGGGTATCGGTATAGACGATTAGGCCAGAGGAATCGCGAATCACCATATAAACATCGGCGATTTCCGGGCCGTCGCAAGAAATGGCAAGGCTGGGATGAATGTTAATACTGTCGGGCGCATAAATCAATTCGCCGACACCGGAAAGATTTCCTAATTCCACGCGGGGGGCGATAGTCAGGTTAGCGCCGGTGAATAGAACGGCTTCGTTACCGCTGCTTGCGGAATTAAAACATGATGGACCTCTATCGACGGCGATTTTCGGGAAAAGCCGGTGGTTTCCTGATGGGGCATCTGCGGGAATATGCAGGCTCAATTCATAAATAGGCACCAGAGAAGAAAAATACATGGGAAGGCGACCTACATTCATATCTTGTTCATAAAGAACGATAGTATTGGAACCGGGATCGGTATCAAGAACCGATGCTCGGGGCGCCAATTCAGGATGATCCGAGCTATGAAATGCGTATACGGAATCGATTATGTCGCCATTAAATCCCATAGTCGCCTGCATCAAATAAAACGATGGCGTTTGAACGGATACGACAGTATGCGCCCATTCACCGCGATGGGCGACTATATCTTCGATTTGAATCTGTCGATTCGGTGAATAAGACATGAAATTAGATACGGGGAAGGGACACATATTGGGCGGATGACCGGTATATAATCCATCCAGATAGCGGATCATATCCGTGGCATCACCGCTCATTAAATAGCCGTCGTTGTCCATATCGGCCGCCGGCATACAGGGCATAGGCCCGTAACCGTCGAGGTAGCTGACCAAACTGTATAAATCCATTATGTTGAACCAGCCGTCAGAGTTGGCATCCCCAAAACCATAGGTCCCGCAGACCGAATCAGGTAATATATGGGCGAAAACCGGTACGATATACATGGGGTCATTGACAGCATCGCTAAAAATCATTATTGAATCAAAGATGGTCATATTTTCGGCCATATTGGTATTGAGCATAAACGATAATACGGCAGGCGCGGCGGGGGTTACCGTGGCGGTATCAATTATTGGATAAAGAAGCGGCGAAGACGTTTGACAATGATTCACATATAAAGGCAAATCGCCGCTGTTGCTTACTTTTATTTTCAGCTGCCCGGTCAGATATGGCTCTAATTCGAAATTTAGTTGTCGAGGCATGACATCAATTTGGGCGCCAATAGGAGGCAGTGTATTGATGTACATTTTGACATCGATATATTTTGGAGAATTAAATCCGTTGTGATTTATCGTAATTTGGCCCGAATATTGACCGCTTGTATAGCCAATCGAACTAAATCTTAATGGAATATAAAGACTATCGTTAGGGCCGACATAGGCCGGAAGTATTCGAAGAATAGTCAATGCCGGTAGCGTCGATGTCATAGTCATAATCGAGACGCCGAAAGAATCGCTTGGGTTACGCAGCCAGATTCCAGTCCAGGCGAATGAATTCATGTTAAGAGTGTCATCCAACACGCGTGGACTTGGATTAATCCGGCCCGGATCAGGGACCGCATAAAGCTGGGCAACCAAAAGAATGGTCAATAATACGATTTTTTTAGCAATAACCTTCATGGTACGCTCCTCCCCATTATTTTATTCAGTTTACACAAAGAATCAAAAGGCGAAAGCCTTAAGTCGACGATGTAGAACAAATATCAGCGCCAGTAAACTTAAGAATTAAGTGCTTATCTGTCAAGGGATTTTTGGGAATAGCGGCTGGTTTTAAAAATGAAGGTTGATAACATATTGTGGTCATAAAATCATCTATTTTTATTATGAAGGAATTTTTTTCTTGACAAAAGAAGCATCGCCATATATTTTGTTACTACTACTAATATGATAGTTGTGGTAGTAACAGCAATTGCGATGATTGACAACGGCTTAGGAAAAGCAATGAGAAGCAA
>JAAYTW010000356.1 GCA_012517955.1 Candidatus Zixiibacteriota bacterium
AAGTTATCGTATCGCTAAAGATAAGTTTTCGGTCGAAACGATGATTGCTCAATATCAGAATCTATATGGGGAATTGCTAGCCCGCTAACGCCTATATGAGGGAGATGGCCATGTCCGGCACGGAAAATACTCACCTGATCAGCTTCATTGTTCCCGTATTGAATGGGCAGAAATATATCAAGACCTGTCTTGACAGTATTATGAAGGAAAAGGCGCCGACTGACGAAGTAATCCTGGTCGATAACGGCTCGACTGATGATACTTTAAAAATCGCATCAGGATATCCCGGCGTTCAGATTCTTCAATACCCGAAGGTAACAATATCGGCGCTGCGCAATCGCGGTACCGAGCACGCCCAAGGTGACCTGTTTGCGTTTATCGATTGCGATTGCGTTATCTGCCCTGGGTGGCGAGCGGCCGTGGAAAGCGTCATGGCCGATGAACGCATACACGCCACGGGTTCTATCTACGATATACCCGAAAAATCGACCTGGGTCGAACGGGCCTGGCTTTCGGAGCGGTTTATTCCGAATCAAAAGATAAACTACATAAATTCCGGCAATCTGATTATCCGCAGGGCTGTTTATGAGGAGGTCGGCGGTTTCAATGAGGCGCTGAAAACCGACGAAGATTCCGATATCGGCGCCCGAATCAACGCAAAGGGCTATACGATTTATCATGATTCGGCGGTTCGGGTGATTCATCTAGGGAACGCCAAAACTTTGGCGGAACATTTCCGGCGGAAATTATGGCATTCGACGAGTATACTCGATACGGCTTTTAAAAACGGCATAGATAAACCGTTTGTGATGACGATAGTATTTATGATTGCGGCCCTTATAGCTTTGGTATTGTTTTTTTTATCATTTAGAAGGACAATCGATATAGTGTACGCAATATTTTTTCTATTGCTGGTTTCGATTCTATCGGCCCTTTATCGAATATTGAGATTCCATAATTTTAGATATTTTTTTCAGCTAATAATTTTATTTTTCGTTTTCTATCTGGCCCGATCGGTGGTTATTACTTGTCACATTGTATCATTTTTTAAAAATCTGTTTCAGAGAGTAAAATATTTAGCTTCGAATCCAAAACATTGATCCAGAGTAGAGAATCCGATGGATACATCGCCGGTACAATTCCGACCAGGATTAAAAGATATCGATAATGACCGTCTGCGTAAACGGCTTTAGATAGAAAGGGAATATCAAATGAATCAGTGGATCGCTAAAAATTTTATATATTTACCAATTTATAAAATTCGAGGGGAACCCGTTATGAAAATCCGCGGGGAAATCGCGGCTTTTCATAATAAATCGCTTGACGAGATGCTTAACATCCAGCTTCTAAAGGTCCAAAAACTGGTTTCATTCGTCTATAAAAATAATACATATTATCGGAATCTATTGAAGAAAAACGATATAGAGCCTGAAGATATAAAAACCCTGGCCGATTTTTCGCGCTTACCCATATTAACGAAAGAAGTCCTGCAGAATAATATCGATGATATGAAATCCATTAACCCCATGAAAGCGTCGCCAAGAAAAACATCGGGCTCAACGGGAATTCCGCTTTTCTTTTATAAAGACCGAATCGCCACCGCACATATGGATGCCTTGATGTATGAAGTATATAGCTGGCATGACATAAAAATGGGTGATCGGCAAGCCCGATTCTGGGGGATGCCTCTCGACAAAAAAATCCGAATCCGGTGGGCACTTAAAGATATGTTGTTGAATAGGATAAGGATGAATTCTTTTGAAATTACGCCCGACGCCTGCGCGGAGTTTTATCACAAAATGATTAAGACAAAATCCCGATATATTTACGGTTATCCTAGCGCGATTTGCGAATTCATCGTTATGAACAGGCAAAATCAATTGCCCCTCGACTCGCTTAAGTTGAAATGCGTGATAACGACCGGCGAAATGCTCTATGACCAGCAGCGAAAGATAATCCAGGAATATTTAAACTGTAAGGTCGCCAACGAATACGGCAACACCGAAAATGGGATTATCGCGTTCGAATGTCCGGCAGGAAGTATGCATCTAATGATGCACAATCTAATAGTGGAATTTATCGATTCCGAAACCAACAAGCCCGCGATAGAAAACACTGCCGGCCAAGTGGTGTTGACGGAATTGCATTCATTCCTTTTGCCGTTTATCAGATATAACACTTATGATATGGCGATATATTCTGGCAACAACTGTTCTTGCGGTCTCAAGCTTCCTGTTGTTAAAGAAATCGGCGGAAGAGTTTCGGATATGATCGTTACGCCCGAAGGCAGGAAAATTTCTGGTCCGATAATAAATTATACGATGGCTAAAGGCGTTGGCCGTTTCCGGGCTATTCAAAAAGGGCGCGACACGATTAAAATCCTAATCGAGAAAAATGTCGGCCAGGGTATCAGTATCGATATCGAAGAAATCAGAAATAAATGGAAAGCATTAGTAGGGGACAGGATGATTATCGACATCGAGCAGGTCGATAAAATTCCACTGGAGAAATCCGGCAAACTACGGTCGTTTATAAGGGAACAAGAACATCCTTAAGAAAACCAACGACGGATAATCATGCTTGCCCTTGTCGAATAATAAACCACATATAAAACCAAAAGCGGAATCGCATAGCGATAATTGCGGAATCTATATAATCTATTGCCTACCGTTAATATCGGAATAGATAAAAATATAATCGGAACCCATATTAAGTTAAATTTTCCCATTATGCTAAGAACAACCCCTGCTATTGACAGCAAGCTTGTTACAATGAACAGCAAAGACATCACTAAGGTCTTATCGATATTGTCGAGCGATAGCCTAAAAGATATCGTCGAAGCGTACCATTTTTCACGATTGACGAACTTTTTAATCGTGTTGGGATTTTTATAATGTATGACACCGGCCTTTGGCTCTTCAAAAACAATATAGTTATTCTCATTTAGTCTTTTTCCCAGATCATAGTCTTCGTCGGTTTTCAACGATGCGTTAAAGCCGCCGATTGCCCGGAATACATCTTTTCTTACGATAATATTGCAGGTATTAATCCACTGAACCGGGCCTGAGACTGTCTTTTTATTAGAGCCCCAGGCTTTTTCGATCCAGTTTGCGGTTTTGGGAATATAATAGTGCGAACCAGTTGCGCCAATATTATTGTCCGAAAAAACCTTTATTACACTTTCGCGCCATCCTTTTATCAGAGTACAATCGGAATCTACAAACGCCAGATACTTGCCTTTAGCCTCGGCCGCTCCGCTATTTCTCATTTCTGCAATCGTTATCAAGGGCCTATTTAGAACTTTCACTTCCGCATAATGCCCCAGAATCGATAAGGTTTTATCGGTCGAACCGTTGTCTACCACGATAATCTCGTCGTGTTCCGGATTCATCTCCGATAGTATAGAATTTAGACAACGTTCAATATATATTTCTCCGTTTAACACCGGAACAATGAAACTGATAGCATCTATTTCTTGGTTCGTATTCATAATGGTAAATTATAATAATAATATTATGTATGGCAAGGTATTAAGATAATCTAATGGCAATTTAACTGTATAATTTTCATACAAATATTATGGACTTTTAACAAAGTCAATAAATGTAGGTGCCTAAATTTATTACCTAAATGTTGACAAAATGCTTGTAATGTATAATATATTATTTGTGCAGTTGCTTTATGTAAATATACGTGCAGCTTTGCCACGACTACTGCGGTGGGGGTTTATATTATTTTTATATTATATTGTTGCGTCGATTGTATTGGATACTTTTATGCAGAGGTTCGAATTTTGCACAAATAACCACAATAGAAACGGTTTTGAAGATATGGTTGGAACTACAGCTACTAGACCGTGGGCATATAGAATATTAATTCCCACAATCGTAAATATCATAACTTATGCAATACCAGAATCTTTTATTTACAATCATCGCGATTTTCTAAAAACGCAATCAAGTGTATTAAAATATAGGAAAGAAGTTTCGCCAGATTGGAATGAAACATTAGGATTAAAATATCATATCACGTATTATATTATTTTCATAATGCTATTTTTAACTATTTTTTGTGCTCGATATTCATTAATGTTATTTTTTAATTGTAAAACATTTGTTTCCGATCTAGCCCCCCCTATTGCATTATTATTTCTGCCGCTTACTTTTGTTGAGGGCGGGTATATGTATGATTTTTTCGAATTATTTATTAGTGTTGTTGTATTGATTTGCCTAAAAAAGAATATGTTGTGGACATATTATATTCTATTTCCTCTAGTAATTCTAAATAAGGAATCTGACATTCTTATAATAACATATTTTATAATTAACCAGTGGAAACAACAATCTAAAGGGAATTTATTGATTCATTTTTTAGTACAAATTATAATAGGCGTATCTATAATTCTAGGCATTAGAACCGTTTTTATTGATAGGGGTGGGGCACCAATGGAATTTAATTTTTGGGAAAATATAAATTGGTATGCTGATCCAATGTGTTATGTAAGGTTTATGGGGGGATTTGCAAATACAATGATATTACCACGCACGTTTAACATAATTAATGTAATATTGCTATCATTTTCCGTGTTTTACAAATGGCA
>JAAYTW010000357.1 GCA_012517955.1 Candidatus Zixiibacteriota bacterium
CTTTTTGTATGAATATTACCGTCAACGCTGATTTCATTAATTCTCCCCTCATCAATCGTAATATCCACCAGACCGGTCAGTGAATCGATACTTGCCAGGCGGGCGCGCGCCAGAGTAAATCCCTTGTCGGCGTACAACTGCTCGATATTTTTCAGATCGCCTGACAGAAAGTTGAAATTGGCGACTTGCCCCGGCTGCGTGCGTATCTTGCCCAATATCGAATCCGGGGTGAATATCGTCATCCCGTAAAATCGGATACTGCTGATACGGGGGTTATCTTTTATATAATACGTCAGAAATACGGAATCTCCGTTTTTTTCAATCGCGGCGTAAGCCTCGCGGATATACCCGCTTTTAAAAAGACTGTCCAGATTATTTTTAATTTCCCATTCGGATATAATTCCCGGGCGAATAAAATCCCGAGCGAGAAAAGAATGGGGTAGGTTTCGCAGGCCGCGAACGATAACTTTATCGATTTTGTAGATATTGTCGTCTTCCGATCCCTTTTTCTCCAAAGCGGCTTTAATTTGCGGTAATGCGGCTGTTGCCGCTCGGCGCCCGGCCTGAATCAGATATTCGGGATTGGTGAAATCGAATGTTTTATGAAATCCAATGGACGGCTCGATGACCACATCGGCTTCGCTTAACTGGGTATATAGGCGAGGAAGTGACATCACGGTGGTCGATTGATTGGCCAAATCAATAACATCTGTGATATCTTTCAATGGCAGAAGCGGTGTCGTTGTGTTGACCGCCACAACCGGACGCCCCGCCTGTTTTAGACATAAATCAACCGGCACCGGATTTATGAGGCCGCCATCGACATACAAATGCCCCTCCGAGAATACCGGCGTGAAACCTATCGGAAATGACATGGTGGCGCGCAGGGCCTCCGCCAAATCGCCGGATGAAAGCACGTCAAGTTTGCCGGTCACCAGGTCGGTGGCCGTGGCGCGAAACGGCGGATTTAGAAAATCGTAGCTTATGGTGGGGCGCACTCCGGCACGGTAACATAGTCGAGTCAGCAAATTTGATAGTTTCTGGCCTGTAGTCAACCCTTTTGGAAGAACCGGGCGGCCGTTTTCGATTCCGATACGCAAGATTGATTTTTCGGGCCAGCCCTTGGCGGAAACCAGAATCGATGAACGCAGCGGCGCCGAGGAAAACAACGAATTCCAGTCAACCGAAAGCACCAACCGGTGAAGCTCCTCGGGAGAATAGCCGGCGCAATACAATCCGCCGATTATAGCTCCCATGCTGGTGCCGGCCACAAATTTAATCGGGATATGATTTTCTTGAAGAACCTCCAGTACGCCGATATGGGCAATTCCTCGCGCCCCCCCGCCCGATAGAGCCAACGCGACCCCATCAAGGGGTGGCTGCGGTCTTACCAAGTCAGAATCGCTCGATTCTAATCGGTTGAATCTCGAGTCGGACTTTATTATAATCGGTTCGGCCGGAACGATTGAGACGGCGATTAAAATTATCAGGGTCGCCGCTATTAAGCAAAAGTTGCGCATCGTAAAACTCGGTCAACATTATATCGGAGAGGAATTATAAAATCAAGTATCCAGAAAAAAACATAAAATTAACCGCCGCCGAATTAAAAATATATCGGTCGCTTAACCAGAAAAAATTCCGCCGTCAGCATGGCCTGTTTATTGCGGAAGGACCTCATCTGGTGGAAGCGGCTATCGCCCATAACTGGCCGGTGGAATGCGTGATTATCGCCGAAGATTATCTATCACAATATGAGGGCGGTAATCCGGCGCGGCCTATGGCCATTTTGCCCAGGCGCGAATTCGATAAGTTGGCGGTCTCGGAAACACCACAAGGGATAGTGGCTATCGTTAAGCAGCGCGACTGCCGCAAGGTCGCCATAAATAATATCGGCAAGGCGAATCGAATCGTGATTGCCGACAACGTGGCCGACCCGGGAAATCTGGGTACGATGATACGAACTGCGGCAGCGTTTGGGTATGATTTATTTATATGTTTAGGTGATTGTGCCGAAATCTATAATCCCAAAACCGTGCGCGCGACACAAGGCGGCCTGTTTGCGATTGCTGTGGGGGAAATAGATACTCCGGTGCGGCTGTTCGAACTGTGCGAAAACCGCTATGTTTTTGTGGCGTTTACCGGCACCGGTAAAACAAAATTGGCCGACGCAACGCGCCCCAAACGTCCGGCGCTGGTATTCGGCAGCGAAATTCGTGGAATCGATCCAATCATCGTCGAACGGGCCGATTTGAATGTGCGAATCGAACAGACTGCTAAAGTCGAATCGCTGAACGTGGCCGTGTCCGCCGGTATTGGTATGTATTGGGGAAATGTAAGATAACCGGTTACAGACGCCGCAAAATTCTGCGGCTATAAAGCTCCGCAAACCAATTCTTGGAGCCTTTGGTTTTTAATACTATGCCATGGCCGAAGATGCCAAATGGCTGTTTAGATGAGATGATAATGGGTTGAAAAACCGCGGAGCCGTCTTTGATATCAGAAACCTAATCTCGAGACAGTTAAAATCCTGAGGCCACTTTGCCATTCTTTGCTTCTTGACATGCGCTTTGAAATCATTAGATTAATGCCAATTAGGATGAGGAATAACGATGGCTTTATTCAAAAGGAAAAATAACTGGTAAGAAGACCAATATCTTGATAGTGGCCGGATTCGCGACGCCATCGGGTCCGATCGTACAATCACCGTAATTGTCACCGGTATAAGA
>JAAYTW010000358.1 GCA_012517955.1 Candidatus Zixiibacteriota bacterium
CATCAAAGGCAGCCGCCTTAAAATAATTCACCCTGCTGTCGGGTCGCCTGACCCGACAATCTAAAGTCGGGTGAGGCCACCCGACTTCAACGAAATAAATATACTCACCTGGTATGGTGAAATTGAAATAGGCCGCTCGCGAGCCGCCCCAAATATTCTATTCCAAATCGCCCCAGAGTTTCATCGGGATTTTTACCCCTTTGGCCTCGGCGACCTTTTCGGCCTCTTCGTAGCCCGCATCGACATGCCGGATAATCCCCATGCCGGGATCGTTGGTGAGCACCCGTTCGATACGCGCGTCCATTTCTTCGCTGCCGTCACAAACGAGCACCTGCCCGGCATGCATCGACAAACCTATACCCACGCCGCCGCCGTGATGGAAACTCACCCACGACGCGCCGCTGGCAGTGCTCAATAGTGCGTTCAGTATCGGCCAATCAGCGATACAATCGGAGCCATCTTTCATGCTTTCGGTTTCCCTAAATGGCGAGGCCACCGAACCGCAATCGAGATGGTCGCGGCCGATAACGATAGGCGCCTGTATTTTGCCATCGCGGACCAGTTTGTTCATCGCCAACCCCATCTTGTCGCGTTCGCCATAGCCGAGCCAGCAGATACGCGCCGGCAAGCCCTGATAATGCACCCGCTGCCGCGCCAATTTTATCCAGCGTACCAGCGATTCATTGTGCGGAAATAATTCTAATACCAAATCGTCGGTAACGGCGATATCTTTCGGGTCGCCGGATAAAGCGGCCCAACGGAACGGCCCTTTGCCTTCGCAGAACAGCGGACGGATATAGGCCGGAACGAATCCCGGATAGGCGAAAGCGTCTTTGAGACCGGCTTTCTGGGCTTGGCCGCGAAGGTTATTGCCATAATCGAATACATGCGATCCGGCTTTGGCGAATCCGACCATCGCCTCGCAATGTTTGTACATCGATTCGTAGGCCATCTTGATATATTTATCGGGGTTCGATTTGCGCAATTGTTTGGCGTCCTCAAGCGAGATTCCCGCCGGAACGTAACCGTTTAATTCATCGTGCGCCGATGTCTGATCCGTCACCAGGTCGGGGATTATACCGCGTTTGAGCAGTTCCGGAAAAACATCGGCGGCGTTGCCGACAAGTCCGATTGACATTCCCTCGCCATCCTTCTGGGCTTTGGTTACCCGCGCCAGGGCTTTATCGAGGTCGGTTTCCATGACATCGCAGTAACCCGAATCAAGGCGGCGTTTTATCCGGGCGGGGTCGATTTCGACCACCAGAATAGCCGCGCCGTTCATAGCGCCTGCCAAAGGCTGGGCGCCGCTCATACCGCCCATGCCAGCGGTGAGAATGAACTTGCCTTTGAGGTCGCTGCCGAAATGTTTTTGCCCGGCGGCGGCGAATGTTTCGTAGGTTCCCTGAAGGATTCCCTGGGTGCCGATATAAATCCATGACCCGGCAGTCATCTGGCCGTACATGATAAGGCCGAGTTGCTCCAGTTCGCGGAATTTTTCGGGCGTGGCCCAGGCGGGCACCATGTTAGAATTGGCAATCAGCACGCGAGGGGCGGAAAGGTGAGTTTTAAATATCCCCACCGGTTTGCCGGATTGCACCAGCAGGGTTTCATCCGATTCGAGTTCGACCAGCGCTTTTAAGATTGCTTTGAGGCACTGTTCGTTGCGGGCGGCTTTACCGCGACCG
>JAAYTW010000359.1 GCA_012517955.1 Candidatus Zixiibacteriota bacterium
AAGAATTTTCTTATTTGATACCTGTAGATTATAGTAAATTAAAACTCCTAATGGACCAGACTTTAAATGGAATTGGGCGAGAATACGAATCGTTTTTAGGGGATAGATATAATAAGATAAATAGGAATAGAGATGCCCGTTTAAAAGAAACAAAGAAATATTATAATGATTTTGCTTATATTAAAGACAATAAAGTCCCAGACTTTACAATTTCGGTCGGCTTCATTCTAAATTCCGATTATGGTAACAAGGGCGAGAAAATCAAGACCGACATTATATTTCCACAAATATATGCTTCAGTTGAAATGCAAAGAAAACACGACAAATATGATAAATTTACGAAAGCTTTCATATCATATATTGGCAAAAGTAGCACGTCGAATCGTAAATGGGAATTAGTTTGTTATCAACGCGGATGGGGCGGAGGGCCAGGAGATGGGATGCTTGCCAAAAATCAAATACCGATAATAAATAAGGATAGTATTTTCCCAATAGAAGATTGGTGGCGAGAAGCACTAATTGAATTAAAACAATTTCTTGAAGACAATAACTTGCTTTAATATTTGTCGTATATGGGTTTAGTAGCCTGATATGTCTCAATGTAATTTTCCTTTCAATTATAAGACAAATTATTTCAAGTGCTGTCGGGTCTCCGCGTCCGACAGCCGCGGTCAGGTGCGGAGACCTGACCACACAATAACATGAAATCACTTTCTTGCCCTGGATAGCAGCTGGTGTCTACCCCCGAAGCTTGGTTCGTCGCGGACCACTAAATATCTTTATTTTCATGAGTAAAATCAAATTGGGCGATAATGCACTATAAATATATGTTCTATTAGCGACATAATCTAACTGATATCCGCCATACCAAGAAATAATTCGTATAATTGCTCAATCCGTACCTGAGTTAAAGTTATATCTTCTGTCCTTTCTCCCTTGCTTTTCTTTCTAAAATAAATTATTAATGGTGCTTATGAAATCTAATCAAATAAGAAAAGCGTTTTTGGACTATTTCGCCGAAAACGGGCATAAAGTCGTTGCCTCATCGCCGGTTATACCTGCCGATGATCCGACGCTGCTTTTCACCAACGCCGGGATGGTGCAGTTCAAGAACACATTTCTGGGTCTGGAAAAGCGCGATTATACCCGTGCCACCACCTCGCAAAAATGTATCCGGGCCGGCGGCAAACACAACGACCTCGACCAGGTCGGATTCACGGCCCGCCACCAGACATTTTTCGAGATGCTCGGGAATTTCTCGTTCGGAGATTATTTCAAAGAGGAGGCAATTTTCTTTGCCTGGGAATTCGTCACAAAATACCTGGGCCTTGATCCCAACCGCCTATACGCCACAGTGTATAAAGACGACGACGATGCCGAACGGCTCTGGAAAAAAATCGCCCCGCAACTAAAAGACAGAGTACTCCGATTCGGCGAAAAGGATAATTTCTGGTCGATGGGGGAGACCGGTCCCTGCGGCCCCTGTTCGGAAATCCACTATGACCGCGGCCCTGATATCCCCGGCGAGCTTAACGGCGAGGGCGACCGATTTATGGAAGTCTGGAATCTGGTGTTCATGCAGTATAACCGCGATGACAAAGGCACAATTACGCCGCTTCCGAAACCATCGGTGGACACCGGCGCCGGTCTGGAACGGTTCTGCATGGTGCTGCAAAATGCCGATTCAAATTACGGTACCGATCTCTTTCAGCCGCTTATCGCTAAAGTTACCGAATTATCCGGTGTTCCATACGAACCTGGACCGAAAGGCGTAGCGCATCGCGTGATTGCCGACCATGTGCGCGCCTTATCTTTCGCGATTGCCGATAATGCTATCATTTCCAACGAAGGGCGCGGCTATGTGCTTCGACGGATTCTGCGTCGAGCCGCCCGCTATGGCCACGAACTTGGACTCAAAGAGCCTTTTCTGTATAAAATCGTGCCGACCTTGATTAGCAAGATGGGTGATACTTACCCGGAACTTAAGGCGCATCGCGGGAAAATTGAACTGGTCATCAAAACCGAAGAGGAGCAATTCGACCGGACTCTGGAAAATGGATTGGCGCGGTTTGCTGAAATAATCGATAAGATGGGCGGCAACAAAACTATCCCCGGCGCGGAAGTTTTCAAGCTTTATGATACTTACGGATTTCCGGCCGACCTGACAGAAATTATGGCCAAGGAAAAGGGGCTGGCGATAGATATGGCTGGATTCGAAAAAGAACTGGAGATTCAGAGAAATAGGTCCCGCCAAGGCTCGTCGTTTGCCTCCACACTTAAATCCGAGATGTACATAATCCCCAAAACCGAATTCACCTATGATGAATTCCAATTAACAACACAAGCGACATTCTACGATAAATTTAATAATTCCGCTTTTCTGGTTTTGAAGAAAACTCCTTTTTACGCCGAATCCGGCGGGCAGATTGGCGATAAAGGAAAAATTATTTCCGATAACTTCGAATTCGTTGTTGAAGATACCAAAAAGCTCGGCGAAGGGGTAATCCATATCGGGCATTTCGATAAATCGGATAATACGACGATTGAAAGGCTTCGTGAAGGCCAACCGATAGTCGTAACCGCCCAGATTGATTCAGAACGCCGCGCCGATATCCAGCGCAACCACACGGCCACGCATCTTTTACACAAAGCCCTACGGATGGTTTTAGGAGAACATGTCTATCAATCCGGTTCGTTGGTCGCGCCGGAGAGACTCAGATTCGATTTCTCGCATTTCAAAGCGATGACACCCGAAGAAATCGAGAGGGTGGAAAATATCGTCAACGAAAAAATCGCCGCCGACATAAAAGTTACCTGGCAAAATAAGTCCATGGATGAGGCCAGGCAGATGGGAGCGATGGCCCTGTTCGGAGAAAAATACGGCGATACCGTCCGCGTGGTCCAAGCCGGCGATTTCTCGATGGAATTATGCGGCGGCACCCATGTCAAGAATACCGGCGATATCTGAAGGATGCTTATAGTTTCCGAAAGCGCCATTGCCGCCGGCGTCCGGCGTATTGAGGCTATCACCGGCAGGGAAGCCGATAGGTTTCTTTCCGAATACGACTCCCTGAAGAAAAAAATGATTCCACTCTTGGATAAAACACCGGATAAACTCGACAGCGAGTCGCTGGCTGTTTTAAAAACCCCGCACAATAGCCTGACAATGCGTCTTCTGACAAAAGACGGTTTGGCGGGCAAATTGGCACGGATTTTAAATGATATCGCAGCCTACGAGAAAGAAAAAGCGAAATCGGAGTTGAAAGCAATTCAAGCCCAAGCCAACCAGGTTGCGCCTGTTTTTGAGGCGTCAGTAGATTCACTGATTCTGAAAGCTTTCCTATTGGAAAAAGCCGGACCGAATGATTTCTTGCCTTTTTTCGATGGACTTAAATCGGCGTTTGCCGATAGCGTTATCCTGGCTATCAACAGGATAACCGGCCAATTCGCTATAAATTCGCCGGATTTGAATACCGCCAATAAA
>JAAYTW010000360.1 GCA_012517955.1 Candidatus Zixiibacteriota bacterium
AATACTGAACGAGATGGGCGGTAGCATCATTTACGGAACGCGCGCTCGGATATCCTTTGCTAAATGCTATTTTATCGAATGCATCCGCTATTCTAATAATCCTCGACCCTAAAGGAATTTTATTCTCCATAAGTCCATCAGGATATCCGCTGCCGTCGTAGTTTTCGTGGTGATGTCTGATTATTTTTCCTATTTCCTCGAATCCCTCAATAAAAAATATACAGCTCTGACCTAATATCGGATGCTTTCTCAATTCTTCAAGGTCGGTTTTGTTCATTTCAGCCGGCTGTTTACTGACAATTTTATCTGGCAGTCCGATTTTTCCGATATCATGCAAAAACGCGGCCACAACGATGTCTTGATATTCTTTCTGACTAAGATTATATCCTGCAATTACTTGTTTGGAAAAAGCGGCGATTCTTTGGGAGTGGCTGCCGACGTCTTTAAAGCGAAGGTCAATCAAAGTTGAAAGCGCTTTTATGGTCTGCATGAAACTTTTTAAAATAGAATCGCGTTGCATTTTAATTTCGCGCGTTTGACTTGAAACCCGGGCTTCCAACGTAGAGTTAAATATTTTCAACTGCTCGTTCTGCTGTTTGGTCAGTTCAAGAAGATATTTATTGTTGGCCGTAAGTTCGTATAGTTCGAGCGATTCTTTAATTCTACTTAAAAATAACTCGTCATCCCAGGGTTTATTGATATAATATCGGATTGCCCCGCTGTTTATCGCATCGACAGTAGCCGAAATATCCGCGTAACCGGTCAGCAATATCCTTATGCTGTCAGGGGAAATATCCCTTGAGAGATGTAAAAACTCCACGCCCGTCATTCCCGGCATCCGCTGGTCCGAAATAATCAGAGAGTATTTATGATCCTGGAGCAATTTTAAAGCCTCCGGACCGCTTGTGGCGACAGACAACTCAATATCAATACTTCTAAACATTCTTGTCAGAGCTTTCAAAATACCTTCTTCGTCGTCAACCGCCAGTACCGCATGTTTAAATGGTTCCTGCATCGCCGGCTCCCCTATTTATCACCGAAATTATAAAATTGGCCGTACTTTTGCATATCCAGATAGACAAATACCCCTATAGCGCCCTTTCCA
The DNA here is from genome assembly GCA_012517955.1 of Candidatus Zixiibacteriota bacterium. Lineage (GTDB taxonomy): Bacteria > Zixibacteria > MSB-5A5 > UBA10806 > 4484-95 > JAAYTW01. Next base: position 1,106 of record JAAYTW010000360.1, read on the forward strand.
CTCGGAAGCGGAGTGCAAATTATGCCCAAAGCATTTTCTTTTTCCATAGTTGTATATATCGTTTTCATCTGCTTCATTGAATGATTGAGCGCAGACACCACTTCCTCCGGAACAGTATCTCCCATCGGCAAACCAAGCCTAATGTCATCCGCGTTGATAAAATTCGGCAAACTTGAATTCATATATACGACATTTTCGTATGAATCGACGCCAATAACACCTACGGGAAGCATCGACATTATATTTTGAGATATTAACAACGCACGATTTTTTAATTCCAAATCCCTGGTTCTGGCCGCTACTTTTTCTTCCAAGTTTTTTGCCAGGTCTTGCAACTCGGCGTTCCTCTTTTGCAACTCTACGTACAATTTTGTATTTTCTTCCTGAAGTTTATACTGTTCAAACGCCCTTAATATTGATGTCAGCAATTCCTGGTCATTCCAGGGTTTTGGAATAAATCGATAAACCTGACCGTCGTTAATCGCCTCGACAATCGCCATAACATCTGCATATCCGCTTAAAATTATTCTTATAGTTTTCGGATATTTGTCCCTTACTTTTTTTAAAAACTCAACGCCATTCATTCCCGGCATCCGATAATCGGAAATAACAAGCTGGATGCTTTCCTTTTCCAGAATACTCCAGGCGTTTTCCGCTGATTCGGCGGAATAGACATTATAATTGGTATCAATCAGTAAGCGACGGAGCGATTTTAGTACATTAGGCTCGTCATCGACTAATAGCAGAGAATTATTGTTATTCATATGAACCCTCGACAGGAAGGGTAATAATAAATTCGGTACCTACGCCGACCTGACTTTTAACATCGATTTTGCCATTATGCTTATTGATAATATCGTAAGATAAACTTAACCCCAAGCCGGTCCCCTTGCCCACTTCTTTGGTTGTATAGAATGCCTCAAATATCTTATTTATGTTTTCTTCAGGAATGCCGCAGCCGTTATCGGCGATTGAAACATATATATTATTATTATCGCTCCAGGTTTTAATTTTTATCAGGCCGTTGTCGCCCGTAATCGCTTGACCGGCATTTACTAAAATATTCATAAACACCTGATTGAGCTGGTTCGGCATACAGTATAAATCGGGCAACTCTCCATAATCATGTTCAACTTTGCACTTGTACTTCAATTCGTTCCAAACGATATTTAAAGTGCTTTTTATACCTTCATTTATATTCGCGTATACTTTTTCGGCCTGGTCAACCCTGGAAAAGCTTTTCAGGTCAGCTACTATCTTGCGCACTCGGTCAGAGCCCTCAATCGATTCATTTATCGCGTCCCCGAAATCTTTCAATATCTCTTTTATCTTTTCGTTGTCGCCTTGAATCCTGCCGCTTTCAATATATTGACTGATTTTAACAAGATATTTTTTCATGGTACTAAGATTCGAGTTAATATATCCGATGGGATTGTTTATTTCGTGCGCGACACCAGCCGCCAGTGTACCGATAGCTGCCAGCTTATCCGACTGAACCAGCTGCTGACGGCTTTTATATTGTTCGGTGATATCCTGGGTTAAGCCAACTAGGCCGATAACAGCTCCACTTTTATCGTGAAGCGGCACTTTGGTGGTGGAATACCACCTCGTTACACCATCTTTGTCTTGGACTTGCTCTTCTTGATTGATGATAGTATTATCGTTTTCCATGGCGTTTTTGTCGATAGTGTAAAACGTCATGGCCTTGTCCTGAGGGAATAATTCAAAATCAGTTTTACCGGTTACCTGCTCAATGGATAAACCGGCGAATTTGGCGAAAGCTTCATTTACGATACTATATTTATGGTCAGATCCTTTTATATACATTCTGGCCGGCACAGTGTTGATCATGGCCGTGTACTTATTTACTATATTTGTAAGTATTTCCTGGCTTTCCTTTAATTTGATATCGGAGATTTTACGTTCAGTTACGTCTCGTAAAATGCCTACACCATGCCACCCGTCACTTAAAAGGATAGAAGAAAGCGACAACTGAACGGATATCTCTTTACCGTCCTTTCTGATAGCCTCCAAATCTAGAGTTTTGCCAACAGCCGCCCCCTGCCCTGTAAGAATAAACGACTTAAAGGCGCTCTCATGATTGTTGCGATAACGAGGGGGAGCTATAAGTGAATGTAGATTTTTGCCTATAGCTTCCTCCTTTGAATATCCCAATATACGCTCGGCGGATTGATTCCAAAATGAAATCAGGCCGTCAGAGTTTATCATAATGATGGCATCCTGCGCCGATGTCGTTATGGCACGAAGTTGCGATTCGCTTTCAAGCAGGGCCTGTTCAGCTTTCTTGCGATCGGTGATGTCTTCATAAGCTCCTAATAATCCAATGATTTTATTGTTTTGATCTCGCATCGGGACCTTGTTAACTCGTAACCATATTTCCGAACCATTCGGACCTATAATACGTTCCTCATGATTAATTTTAGAAATGCCCTCATTTATTACTTGCAAATCATCGGCCCTGAATTTTTCGGCCAGCGACCTCCACGATAAGTCATAATCTGTTTTGCCGACTATCATATCCGGATCTGTAAGCCCGGCATCCTTGGCGGCTTTCTTGTTGCATCCCAAATAACGCAAGGCGCTGTCCTTCCAATATACACCATCTGGAATACTATTCAGTGCCAATTGAAGCATTTGTTGAGAATTCACAAGCGCCTTTTCGGCTATTTTGTTTTCGGTAATATCGCGCCCTTCGGGTATTAAATAGATTACCCGGCCGTCGTCGTCCATTACCGGTTTGAGCGAAAAGTCGACATAGTGGAGAGCCCCGTTTTTATCCGGGTGCGCAACCTCAAAACGGATAAACTGCCCTTTAGCCGCATCATTTATGGCGTTCTTTAGTTTTTCCTGAAGCTCTACTGAATGAGTCCACCAAGGACCTTCCCAAAATGGCCTTCCCGCTACATCAGATTTCTTAATACCCGAAAACGCAAGCGCCGACTCGTTTACGTCAATTAGCGTCCCATTTGGAAGCAACAGGGCTATAAATTGAAATGTTTGATCCAAAAGAGCCCGGATTTTATTTTCGCTGTTTTTAAGATTTTTTTCGAAACCAATCCGCTCAGTTACATCTTCCACCATTTCTATGGCAAATATCACGTTTCCGGATGAATCTTTTATGGGAGAAGCCACCACCCGATAATTCCTTACCCCGTTTTCCGTAGGCGTCTCGGTTATCGACTCGTGAACAAGACCGTCGGTCAATGTCTTAGCCGTGGGACAATATTCGCATATTGACTCCCTGGGCGGAGTATTGAATGATTTATAACATATAGGCCGCATCCCCACGTTGAGATGCGGATACCACTCTTTCATCTGTTTATTCAGCGCTAGTATTTCCATCTTCGGGCTGATTAATGCCACACCGATATTGATATTATTGACGACGCTGGTATACAATTCTTCAAAACCGCTTATTCTTCTAAAAAGCCCGTCCCCAATCTGGAGGTCATAAAAAGCACATAACAGCGAATCTTCTTCTGAAAATCTAATTGATTCAATGTTAACGAACATCGGTATCGGCGTACCATCGTCCCTTTTACATATTATCTCATAGTCTCTTAGCCGGCCATTCCTGAAAAAAGAATTCAACATATTATCATAATCAGTAGGATTGTAATAAAACCCGGACATTTTTCGGCCGATTAATATATCGCCATTTGCTCCAAAAATGTCCTTGAAACAGTTATTGGCCAATAATATCTCGCTGTCGGCCTTTCGGATAATAACCATCGGAATTGGAATCGCGGAAATCAAATTTATATACACGAAATCATTTTGATTTTGACCGCCGTTTTTCGAAGTCTGCAAAGAATCGACCGCCAGATCAACAGTATGACCGATTTTTCCTTTTATAGTCTCCATTACAACATCCCCCTGTAGCCATGGAGCTTTCAAAACCAATAAACCCACCCTTTAAACGGCGAAGGCGGGCGGATACTTGCCTTAATACATCTTCGCCTTACAGGTCTCGCGCCTATGCGTTTTATTGTAGGTATCGTCAGCATAATTTTTAACTTTAATTTATTACGCTGTAATGTGCAGTCGGGCGGAGTCGACATTCTTTACAATATATTTTTTGGTATTGTCGTATTATAACTAATAAAGATAGTATGCTTTACAGTGACGTTCGCGGGGAAATCGGATGAGTACCGTCATCTTTGGATTATTAATAGGAACCGCTTCACGGCGGCGGAATATCGCCTGTGATTTGAAAGAGAATGTCTTGAAGAAATCACCGAGAAAAATAAATATGTACTAATAAATCAGCATAAAAATCTTTAGTATTTAAAAACATAACAAAGCGATTGTCGATTGTGGTAATACCTTTCGCGATATCCTCGCTTGTCTGTGGTTAAATGTAGGATTCATTTTCCCACAATCAAACAACCTAACCCGATATAACGAAAAATAGCTATTAGAAAAATAGCTTCGCCAAACTCAATATCCCCTGTTTCCAGGGCACCCGGTGAGTCACGCCCGAAGCCTCTTTGAAATCGTGGCGATGTTCCAGATACCACTGGTAGTTACGCAGAAGCGCGTCCTTGTTGGAATATTTCGGGGCGAATCCCAATTGCTTTTCGGCTTTTTCTATCGATACGAACGACTCTTTGCCGGCTGTCTCATAAATCCATTTATATATTGGCGAAAGTTTAAGCTTCTCCAATATCCTCAAAGTGAATATTACCGGCCACTCGGGAAGCGATACCACATGTTTGCCTTTGCCGGCGGCATCGAGCACCGCCTGAAAATCGCTTCTGGGAGTGCCGAATTCCTTAGCGCCGATATTAAACGTGTCGTTTACCTTATCCTCGGGCAACTGCGTGCATCGCCAGATTACTTCGCAAAGGTCTTCGACATCCAGATACTGATACGGATTATTCCCTTTTCCTAAAATCGGAAAATTGTGCCCCTCGACAGCCCATTCATAAAATAAGGCGAATATCCCCAGCCGTTCCGGCCCGATAAACGATTTCGGTCGAAGTATCGGAACAATCATCCCTGAATTGCGATATCCCTTGCAAACTTTTTCCGCCTCGACTTTGGCGATACCGTATGGCCCAACTCCCTTCAGCGGATCGGTTTCCAACAACGGATGATGGTCGGGGATTCCGTAAACCGCCGTCGTGGATATATGAACAACGCGTTTTACTCCAGCCTTTTGCGATTCCTCCATCACAATCCGTGTGCCATCGATGTCGGTGGAAAATATATCGGCCGGTTTATACAAAGGCAGAGCCGCCGCGCAGTGAA
>JAAYTW010000361.1 GCA_012517955.1 Candidatus Zixiibacteriota bacterium
TTGGGTACGCTTACGCTGTCGAAATCAGCGATTCGATAATTTATGTCGCCGACCAGGGGATAGGATTAAAGACTTACACCTTAGGAGATACGCTTAACCCGACCTTGAGAAACACCCATTTGCTTTCCGGCGATTGTATGGATATTGCCATTAAAAATGATTATTTATATATGGCTTGCGGCGCCAGCGGAATGGTCGTTTTCGGGTTGGCGGACCCGCTTGCCCCCGATAGCGTTAAAACCTACGACACTCCTGGCTTCCTAAATCAAATAACTTTAGTGGATACATTCGCTTATTTAGCCGATGAGACAGGAGGGATGCTGGCTTATTCGATTAGTTCGCCTGGAGACCCCTACTTAATCGGCCGGTTTAATAGTCCCGGGACCGCCCGAGGAACGGCGCCCTATGGGGATTTCGTTATTTTGGCGGATGGTGATTCCGTATTTGTAACTGCAAATTGGTTTCCCAATGCCGTTGAGGAAAGCGGGATTTCCTTGCCACAAGGCTTGGAATTAACGGGTTGTTATCCCAATCCATTTAATTCGACGACCCAAATCGAGTTCGAACTGGCTTCGCCAACCATTATTACGCTTGATATATACGATATCTGCGGGAGAAAAATCGTCAATATCGTTAAGGGCGAATTTACTGCCGGCAAACATTCCGCCTCTTGGGACGCTTCCGGAATGACCAGCGGAGTCTATTTTATCCGCCTAAATAACGGTTCAAAAACCACCACCAAGACCATCACCTATCTAAAATAATTCAATACCCGACAAAAAAGGGGGCCGGCCATACCGCCAGCCCCTTTTGCTGGGAATCAGGACAAACTAATAGTATCTTTCGATGTAATCAGGTTCCGGCTCTTTTATGATTTCGATATTATCTCGAATTATTATCTTTGATGTATCGACGGCCTGAAACGGAACGTTATTAAGTTTTTCCGCATTTTCCTTTGACTGACGGCCGAGATGCTCCAGAACGGTTTCCATCTGCACCGGAGTACCGACCGTCAACTGAATGTAACCATTCATTCCCGGAATATCCGATAAGTCCCGGACATAAATATTATTGCGCGCGAAACTTCTGCAGATATTTTCGCTATCGGGCACTTTAAGGATTATAAAATTGGCCGCCGTAATTATGAAAGCGTAACCCATCCGGGTGAGATTGTCGAAAAGCATATGTTTGGCTCTATTCACTTGCCTTACGTAATCAACCATATAACTGATATCATCCAGAGCCGCCAAGGCGGCTGTTTGGGCCAAAAAATTGGGGGCGCTGTATTGGCCAATTCTGATTATGAAACGGATATTTTGGGGATCGGTAATGATATAACTTGTCGGCGCCCCCGCCAGGGCGAATGCTTTCGCAAACGTGCGCAAGATTACCAAATTCGAGAATTTTTTGGTTAAATCTACCATAGTGATACCGCAGAATTCATAATAAGATTCATCTAATACAATCAGCGATTTTTCGGCATAAGACAACAAGAACACCAGCTCGGCTTCGCTAAAACAAGCGCCGCTGCAATTTGCCGGATTGCCCAGATATATCAGCCTGGTTTTTGGGCTGATTTTGCGGGTTATTTCTTCGACGTTTGGCCGAAACACGTCTTCGTGTTCGGTAACGTTCACTTGGGCGCCGCTTGATATCAGTATATCAACTATCGATTTTTCCGCTGGATATACCGCCAAAGCCTCCAGGCCAAAAGTCAAATAAGTGCGGGCCAAAACCGCCAGGGAATCGGAAATGCTGGAAAAGCAAGCAATTGAGTTGTAGTTGGCTCCTACATAATGGGAAATCTTGCGGCGGAGCCGTCGTGAATAGATATCCGCTTCGATATTCAGCTGATTATCGGCCGCGGCCCGCGAAATCGCCTTGAACACGAGCGGAGACGGGCCCACGGTCGCTTCATTATTGTCAAGTTTGAGGACAAGCCTGTCGTCGATTGCAAATAGCGCCTCTTGCGCCTCGCAGTCGATATCGGCCAAATCCAATGTTTGCGGCGCTACTTTCACTAGTTGCTTTTCCATAAAACCCTCTTGCTTTTTTCCTTCCCGTTTCGGTTTTAAATGAGCCCAATTGACCCCCCATATATCTTCTCGGTTTTATTTACAAATATTCCACCATAAATCTTTTTATTTCAGCCTGTCTACTATAAATATCGTGGTTGCCAGAGAACCAACGATTGTCGCCGTGGTGCTAAGAGTTTTCGACCAGTCGGTTTTCTGTTTATATCGGGATGGTACTACTATGGCGTCGCCTAAAGTTATCTTGTGGCTGGCGGCCTGACCTCCATAATAGACCTTACCGTTAGGTTTTACCAGCCTGATTTCGTTTTTATCGGCATCCGGAGTAAAACCGCCCGCTTGTTCGATATAGTATTTCATTTTCTTATTGTCCAAATAGGAGATTGTGCCGTTGGCGGCAACCGACCCGATTATCTGAACCCCTGACGGCCGCGCCGGAATATACACGTAATCCGAATCAGCGAGCACTATATCATCTTGCCCGCCCGGATTCTCCAATATCTTAGGCAAATCGATTATAATGCGATTCAATACCACCGGGTCAAAATTAACGTGTACTTCCCTAACCGGTCTCCCTAAAGAATCGAGAATCGTCTCGCTGGTGCTCGTAATGATTTGCCCTATATTACGCCGAGATACGTCCTTCGCGATTGTTTTTCTTTGATAAAGCGCGCCTTCCGGAAACGCTGATTGCGTTAAGCCACCCGCCCGCTTAATTAAATCGGACAATTTTTCGTCTTTGTTTTGGATTGCATATTTACCGGGGAATAAAACCTCGCCCTCGATAGTCACCATTTGTATAGGGTGCCACTCCGGAATCTGCCTGATAAAAACATGGTCGTCTTCATTTAATATGATATCGGCTTCCGGTTTTCTATTGATAAGGACATCTTCAAGATTGGCATATATCAAATCGGTGGTTTTCCCTTGAAAAGTACGGGCGATTTCGGCCCTCAACATATAAGATGACTTGGTTAAATCGCCGGCTAAAAATATCAGGTCGGATAGTTTCATATTGCGATATAACTTGTACTGGCCGGGATTTTTAACGTCCCCCTGTATTACTACAAATTGCTGGCGGTTTACTTTATCGTTCGAATAGACAACCAGGCTGTCCTGCGACCTTAATGGAATATTAAATTTTTCGATTCCCATGAGAACGCTATCAAGAGGAACGGCGACAACCGATTTTTTACCGTCAGGTTCTGTTCGATATAAATCGGCTCGGCCCAAATAGGTGTTTTCGCGAAGCTGGTCGCCGCCTGATAGAAGCTGGTTGATTTTCATGGAATCGGAAAGACCGAATGCGCCCGGATGTTTTACGTGGCCGGACAGATAAACGGTATTGGCATGATAATCGTATACCGATGGAATCTTGACTTTGTCACCATCGTAAAGCACCAAATCGTTTTTCGCTCGATTAAGGCTGTCGCTGATATTTATATCTTTCAGCAATCGATAATCATTCTGGTCGACTCGGTCGACGCTTACCGATTGAAGAAAAGCGGTGGAGGTGGTTCCCCCGGCAAGCGATATTAGTTGGGTGATTGTTTCGTCGCCTTTCAGTTCGTAAATCGCGGGGCGCCGTATTTCGCCGGTTATGGACACGCGCGGGCCGGACACGGGAACATAAACAACATCGCCCGACATCAATTTCTGGTCGCCGCGATTATCTCCTTTCAACAGAAGGTCATAAAGGTCGTAGCTTGAATATTGTTTGTTATTACGGATAATCTGGATTTTTCGAAGGCTGCCATTATTGGTTATTCCGCCGGCAAGATAAATAGCATTTAATAGTGTCGCCAAAGATGTTGTCGTGTAGCCGCCCGGTTTCTGCACCTCGCCGAAAACGAAAATTCTTATCTGACGGAGTTTTCCCAGGGTGACCGATAGTTGGTATTCCGAATAGATTTTCGCCAGACGCGAGTCTAAATCACGGCGAAATTTCTCCAAGGTCGATCCCAAGGCCACGATATCTCCAACCTTGGGAATAAACACTTTCCCTTCACGGTCAACGACTAAATTGTATTCCAGCTCAACGCGGCCCCAGACAAATACGAGTATGTTATCTCCCGGACCAAGGGTGTAGTCTTCCGGAGGAACGGCCGTGAGATCGGGATTAAAAAGTGATTGGCTGGATGAAAAAATATCATAGCCAAAAAGCGCCAATGTGTCAAATTCTGATTTTATTTCTCCCTTTTGCGGATCGGGCGGCTTTCCATACCGCAAATAGACAGAATCGGGGACCGGCTCATCCTGCGTTAACAGCGAATCGGTTTTGCCAAATATATCCGGCGTCTGATACCTGTCGATACCGGAGGTTACGCCGGTTTTATTCGGGGCTTGATATTTTTTAATAATTTCCAACTGAGCAGGCGTTAATTGTGAATTAACATCCTGACCAA
>JAAYTW010000362.1 GCA_012517955.1 Candidatus Zixiibacteriota bacterium
CACCATATCTTCCATTTTCCAGGATGACTGTTCTAAATAAATTTCGATATCATTTCGGGGGAATTGCGACAGTTCGATAATTTTATCTTTATAACCGATTAAATGTACTCTGAGCGTTATGGGGAATATCTCGGATGGAACATTGCCGATAACGAAATAGCCGTCGCTATCGGCGAAAGCGCCGAACGGCGATTTATCAATCGCCACGCTGGCGCCCGGCAATGATTCCTTGGTTTGCGAATCGCGGACGATACCGCTTAAAGTTGACCCTATAGCGATTGCTGTGTTGATTAATAATATCCCGAAAACAAGATACAAATTCCGATTAACGCGCAAATTTCTTCCACTCCCGACTTGCCAAAATCACTTATAGCTTATAAACTATCAAAAGCGCACCCAGTTCCATATATTTGATAATTTTATCCAGAAAAGATTGCGGCAAGCGTCAGCCGTCAATCCTGATTGCTCATGATAATTAAATGTCAGCCGCTTCTTTAAATGCTGATAGCGTCTTTTCCAAACCGTTCAAAATCGCTTTAGCCGCCATTTCCCGACCGATAAAAAACTCTTCTACCCCCTCCAGCTCGGCGAATTTAGTAATTTCTCCCGCCGTTAATGGGCCATAGATAATCGCCCCCATCGATAACCTTTTCGCCAGGGCGGCCGCTTTCGCTATTTTGTCGAAAATCACGATTTTGTTCGAGTAACCTTGTTCGGCGCAATATCCTGTTACATCGATTACCACGTAATCGGCTTTCATTTTAGCCGCGTCTTTGACTAAATCGAGCTCGGGTGGAATAATAACGGCTGCTATAATATCGGAAACCTGCAATTTGGTTATATAATCATGCGTATTGACGCCAACATTAAGCAAAACCGCCATATCAGGTTTCAGGTCGACTATTTTTTCTACTTCCCTATCTCCAGCGGGAATTATAACGGCGACGGGAATACCGGCTATTTCTTTCAATAACTTGATAGTTTTTTCATCGTTATGACTGAAATTATCGGAAGCGATTCTATACGCCAATCCATCTGCGCCGGCCAATTCGCACAACGATGCCGCTTGCGCTCTGAATCCTAGCATTCGTCCTTCTTTAACCCCGGGAGAATCGTATATTTCGTTAAGCAACACCGTAATCCTAATCATCAAACATCCCTCCTGATTTTTACATATATATTTAAACGGCATCAATGGTGTCAAGAACGAAAATCCGAACTTAAGCCGGCCACCGGATATCTTTTGATGTAAACAATTCTCTCTGAATCTCTGCGAAATTCTTAAAGATTCTGGTCGCCCGGCCTAAATATTTAGGTTCGAGGGTTGTACAGATTGCCCAGCAAGTCAGACCGGCATCAACCGCCGAGGCGACCCCGGTCGGTGAATTTTCGATGGCGATTATAGATTCTTTGGGCACGCCGGCTTTTTCGATAGCGCATAGGTAAGGTTCCGGGTCGGGTTTTCCTTTTTTTGTGCTTTCGTAATCGACCACGATATCAAAATATCCCTTAAACTGGCTTAACGCTCGTTCAACTACCGATTGTATTCCACCGGTTACCAAACCTATTTTCACTTTGCCCTTCAATTTATCGAGCAACTCAACCACCCCGTCGGTAGGAGTAATCTTCGTTATCTCGTCGTAAATTTGTCGTTTGCGTTTGTATATTTTCTCAACCAGGTCATCCGGAACATCCGTGATTCCCAATTCGGCTAGGCGTTCCCGCACCGTTTGCGGATGTTTCACGCCTTCGTTCAAATAGAAGGCCAATTCCGTCGGATAGTATCCCGATTCATTAAAAGCGGTTACCCAAGCTCTCACATGATATTTCATTGTGTCGACCAACACTCCATCCATATCGAAAAATACCGCCCGTAACAGCATAATAAAGACCTTCCTTTTATAATCCTAACTCGTCAGCAATGCTTGACATGGCCGTCCGCACATTATCGATATGTTCCGCCAGGGGTAGCCCCAGCTCTTCCGCGCCTTTTATAATATCTTCGCGCGATACCTGGCGGGCGAACGCTTTATCTTTCATTTTCTTTATTACCGATTTAGCTTCGACATCGGCAATCTTCCGTGATGGTCTGACCAGCGCCACGGCCGTTAAAAAACCGCATAGCTCGTCAACCGCATACAACGTTTTGGCCAATCGGTCGTCCCTGGCTATTCCTGTCGATGGAACATGCGACATTACCGCCCTAATAAACGCTTCGTCATATCCTTCGTTTCGCAAAATTCCACCGCCGGCTTGGGGATGATTATCGGGAAAACGTTCGTAATCGAAATCATGAAGCAGGCCGACCGTTCCCCAGTATTCAATATCTTCGCCGAATTGGCCGGCATAAAACCTCATGGCCGATTCGACCGCAAGAGCATGCTTTCGCAGCGAATCCGATTGGGTGTATCGGCAAAGCAACTCCCAGGCTTTTTGTCTTTGGGGCGTATTCATTCTTGTTCCCGTTTCATTCATTTGACAAATTTACGTCTAATCTAAAAATGATAATAAGAATCTCGTTTAGGTGTGTCAATAAATACGAAAAAAAACGGGTCGAGCGACCACCCGACCCGTCCAATTTACTTAGACCGATTTTAAATGTATTTATGTTCTTTGGCAAACCGTTCTAATTCCTCGCGGAATTGCGGCGCAGCGATTGAAATTAAAAGTTTCGCCCTTTCTCTAATTGGTTTCCCCCAAAGGTTGACCGCGCCATACTCGGTAACCACCCAGTGAACATCGGCGCGCGTGGTGGTTACGCCGGTACCGATTGGTAAATGTCCGCAGATACGTGACGCCGTCCCTTCTTTGGCGGTAGCTGGAAATGCGATAAACGGTTTGCCGCCTTTCGATTTTGAGGCGCCGCGAACGAAGTCAACTTGCCCGCCGAATCCAGAATAAAACATGAATCCGAGCGAATCGGCGAAGACCTGGCCGGTAAGATCAATACCCAATGCCGAATTAACGGAAACCATCTTATCGTTTTGCGCGATTATAAACGGGTCATTGGTATATTTATTGGGATGGAATTCAATGATTGGGTTGTCATCGCAAAAATCGAATACTTTTTTCGTCCCCAAAACGAAGGCTGCCACCATCTTCCCAGGATGAAGCGTTTTTTTCGATCCGTTGATAACACCCGATTCCACCAAAGGTATTACGCCGTCCGAAAACATCTCCGTGTGAATTCCCATATCGCGGCGGCCCTCCAGAGCCGATAAAAACGCATCAGGAATGGCCCCAATACCCATCTGTAGAGTCGAACCATCTTCGATATTGTCGGCGATTAATTTACCTATTTTCATCGAAGTTTCGTCAGGGGTGCCCTGCGGCATCTCCATAAGGGGAGCGTCATGTTCGACTATATGCGTAAGTTTTGACACATGAATAAAACAATCTCCATGCACCCTCGGCATATACCTGTTTACCTGCGCGATTACCGTTTTCGCGCGATGAGCGGCCGAAAGCGAAATATCAACTCCCACACCCAGCGAACAGAAACCATGCTCATCCGGCGGCGTGACGGTCAATAATACGACGTCAATATTCATTGCGCCGGTAAGCCAGAGATCCTCAACCTCACCAAGAAAGATATGCATCGCATCGGCCCGCCCTTCATTGACCGCTTTACGAACATTATGCCCTATGAAAAACGCCTCATGACGAAAATGGGGTTCCATGCCAGGTTTCGCGTATTCAGCTTTGCCCTCGGCTAGAATATGCACCACCCTGACTTTCTCCAGTTGATCTTTCCGCGCCACCATGGCGTCCACTAAATGCTCCGGCGTGCAACAGCCGGGATGTATTAAAACGGTATCACCCGATTTAATTGCTTTGACCGCTTCTTCTGCGGTTGTCTTTTTACGTTGATAAATATCAATCCAGCTCATTTCTCTTTACCCGTTTCTAATATATCCTTTAAAGATTTTAAATTAATTCCCAACCTTGATGTAATTACTTTCTTCGCGGGCTCACCATGATAAGTATATATCCCGCATGCAAAACCCATGTCCCCTCGAACCGTGGCTTCCAGGCCGTTATCGGCGATTTGTAGCACATAAGGCAAAAGAGCGTTCGATAAGGCGTAGGTGGCGGTTCTGGAAATATTCGATGTCATATTAGGCACACAGAAATGGGTTACATTATGCTTCAAATACGTCGGATTCGCCCAATTCGTCGGTCTCGATGTTTCAATACAGCCGCCCTGGTCAATTGAGGCATCGATAATAACGGATTTTGGTTTCATGCTTTTAACCATCTCCTCGCTGACCAGTTTTGGGGGTTGTTCACCACGCACCAGAACGGCGCCGATTAAGACATCGGCGGCTTTTACCGCTTTCTCAATATTCTGTTCGAACGGTAAATAAGTAGTTATCTGATTTTGGTATAATTCGGATGCATACCTTAATTTGTTGATATCTTTATCAAATAGAATAATATTACAACCCATGCCTCTCGCGGCGCGGACGGCGCTCATGCCTAAAGTCCCGGCCCCCAACACTACTACGGTCGCCGGCGGAATACCAGCTGCGCCGCCTAATAAAATCCCTCTCCCACCGGCTTTGTTAGACAGATGATAACTTGCTATATTTATCGACATCTGGCCGGCCAGTTCAGATATCGAAACCAAAACCGGCAAATTGCCCATATCGTCTTCGATAACTTCAAACCCAATCGCCGTTATCTTCTTCTCCATCAACATCTTTATATGTTCAATCGGAGCTACCGCCAAATGAAAGCTCGATAAGACAATCTGTCCTTCCGGCATGGTATTATATTCATCGGTGCTCGGAGGTCTGACTTTTAGCATCAATTTGGAGCGAAGGAAAACCTCTTCCCTGGAATATACGATTTTTGCTCCGCCGGCCAGATAATCCTGGTCAGTGAAACCCGATATTTCGCCTGCTCCCTGTTCCAGATAAACAGTATGCCCGGCGTTCGTTAAAGCGCGGGCACAGGCCGGAGTAAGAGCAACTCTGTTTTCCAATTGCTCGCTCTCTTTAGCAATGCCTATGTCCATGACTTCTCCTTAATCATCCAATCCAAGCCAAGCTAAATTTACTTGGTCAATCTATAGAATGTATCGGCTAAAATCAAGGATTTAGTGAATATAATCACATACTATTACAATTTTTGATAAATCCCGACCCGGTACTCTTTCATTAATAAGCGTAAAATCGGACGATATTCCGCTGTTAGGCATATAGTTAAACGGCCATGACCGTATTTGGGGTCTCAATCTGATAAACGATTTTATTTATTGTATTGAATGACGGATTATGATATTTTAATTTTTAATTATCGGCAGCGAAATAGTATGACAGACAACGCTGCCGATGAGTTATTTTATGAAAACAACCGAAAAACAAAAACAGACGGCCGCCACTATATCGGTCGCTTCTAACGCCACGCTGGTGGTCGGCAAACTCATCGTGGGTATATCCATCAATTCAATCAGCGTCATAAGTGAGGCCATCCATTCCGGTATCGACCTGATGGCGGCGGTAATCGCATTTTTCGCCGTAAAAGAATCGAACAAACCTCCCGACAAGCAACATCCATTCGGCCATGGCAAAGCGGAGGGAATTTCCGGCGCCTTTGAAGGACTCTTGATATTCATCGCCATAATCTTAATCGTGATGGAAGCCATAAAAAAGCTGCTTCATGGGGCGGAGGCAATTAAAGTCGATTGGGGTCTGGTGGTGATGGGACTTTCCGCCGTATTAAATACGTTCGTTTCGCGATTTTTATTCAAGGTCGCCAGAAAAACCGATTCGCTCGCCTTGGAAGCGGACGCGCTTCATCTTTCAACCGATGTCATAACATCGCTGGGGGTTTTTGTCGGATTGTTGCTGATTAAACTAACTGATTGGCATTGGTTGGACCCATTAATCGCCCTCGGTGTGGCTATCGTAATAGGAAAAGCGGCTTATAATATCACAAAAAGGGCGGTTAAAGATTTAATGGATGAAAACTTGGCCGAATCCGAATTGGACATAATCAATAAAGTTCTTAAAGAACACCAGCCCCATTTCGTCGGATTCCATGACCTACGGTCCAGAAAATCGGGCAATAATCGCGAAATAGACTTGCACCTTGTTCAATGCCGAAATGTCAAGCTTCAAGACGCCCACGACGTATGCGACCATATCGAGGAGGAGCTTTATAAAAGACTCCCTCGAGTCCACATCACTATCCATGTTGAACCCTGCGAAGAGGACTGCAAAATAAACCGCGATTTATGCGAAATTGACCCTGCGTTGCTACAGGTGCATATTCGGGCCGACAACGCCGCAAAAGACATAAACTCACAATAAAAAAACGGCGCCTTTTGACGCCGCTTTTTATAAACCGATATAAATTTATTACCTATATAAAGGCGTTTTGGCTTGCTCATCTTCTTTGCCGGGTTCCTGATAATACGATATTACTGCCTTGCGCGACGGTCGTCCCGACCCCCGCCCCGTTCCTCCGCCGCCCAATGTAAGACCTCCGAGCAGCAGCAGTACGAACCCGATTATTGTCCCAATGCCTCCATACTTGATATGGAAACCCATTTGGGGCAGTTGTGCCTGCGCGCCGAATTGCGATTGAAATCCCTGCATCTGCGACAACTGGGATAATCCCTGTAATCCTGTTTGCGCCCCCGATTTGAAATCGAAATATTTATATAGCAATATCCCCAAACCGACCAGCGACCCAAGAATAATTATCGGTCTCGCCCGTTCGACTTCATCGCTGTTTTTAAAATAGAAAAATGCCAGAAAACAGAGCGCCGCGGCAGCGAATACCACCCAGAATATTCCCCCTATTTCAGACCCGGATATACTCTGTTTCATCTCCCCGCAGGAAAATTCGACCCAGGGCAGGAAAAAACAAACCAAGGCTATTCCCGCTCCCGCCGGAGTTAACCAGATTTTCTTATCGTCACCCATATACTCTCCCGTTTAATCGGTGAATTGTTTTTCAACTTCCATTGTTTTAAATCGGCTCATTCGAAACTCGGCGGCCTATCCCTTTTCTGCAATGATTCGGAGTAGTAAGATATCACCGCCTTAGGTGGTTTTTTGGATATTCTTTGTCTGTCTAAAAAATGCGCGCCTATCAGTGCCAAAAGGAATCCCGCGAAAGTCCCATAAGCGCCGAACTTGATACTGAATCCGAAATTCGGAAAACCCGTGCTATTTCCCAGTAGTTGTCGCATGGCAGGGATTTCACCAAGTTGCTCCACCCCTCCCTGACAGCATCCAACCCCCGATTTATAATTAAAAAATTTGTAAACCATGATTGCAATCGCCGTTAGGCCGCTTAAAACAACCACCGGCTTGGCACGATCCAACTCATCGTAATTTCTGAAATAGTAGAAAGCCAGCAGACTTAACAAGGCGGCCACGAACACCACCCACATCACTCCACCCATTTCCGCGCCCGAAATGGAGCCTGTCATCGTCCCACAGGAAAACTCAATCCATGGCAGGAAAAAGCAAATCAGGGCAATTCCTGCGCCCGTCGGGGTTAACCATATTCCTCGATTTTCGTCCACGATACTCTCCATCGGCGGAAACTGTCGCTTCTTATTATTTTATCGACATCGAAAATCAGGTATTCAACCCCGCGCAAAAAAGGAAATAGAATATAGTATTTTTGTCAAGAAATGAAACAAAAAGGCCCCGCTATCCGGCATTCAACCATTCACGGGGCCCAAAATTAGAAAGATTTGATTATTACTTAAATCTTCGCGGGCTGCGTTTCTCCCACTCAACCATAATTGGGCTGGCTACAAACCAAGATGAATATGTGCCCACCAGTACTCCCAAAAACATCGCCAGAGCGAAATCGCGGATAACCTGTCCGCCAAAAATTAAGATTGATAAAATCGCCAGCAGAGTCGTCAAAGAGGTGATTGTAGTGCGTGAAAGCACTTCGTTAATTGACATATTGACGGTGCTGGCAAAATCGCCTCGTTTGCGGAACTGTTTAAGATTCTCGCGGATTCTGTCGAAGACGACCACCGTGTCGGTTAGAGAATATCCCGCAAGAGTCAATAATGCCGTAATCAGCAACAATGTTATTTCTTTATTCAGCAAGAAATAAATCCCCAACACCGCCAAAACATCATGAAATGTGGCGATAGTAGCCGCTACCCCGAACCGGAAATCGAAGCGAATCCAAATATAAACAAGAATACCAAGCATCGCCAACAGTACGGCCATCCGGGTTTGTTTTTGAAGGGTTTTTCCGACGGCGCCGCCTATATCATCAATACTATCCACTTTAAAATTGTTTTCGGGAAACTGCCTTTTTATACGGGCGGTAATGGCATCAGCCAGAAGCGTATCTCCCAGAGCATGACCCTCCCCCTTGATTCTGATAACGAAAGAATTAGGCGCTACTCCCGCGCCGGTCATACTCTGAATTTCAGCATCTCCGAATCCTTCTTTGTTCAAAGCCGAACGAATATCGTTTACCGAAACCGGATTCTGGAAACTGCCCCAAATCATCGCGCCGCCGGCGAAATCGATTCCGAGATTGGCCTTGCCGACAAGAATCATGACAAACGCGATAATACCCAGCGTAACCAGGACCAACGAAAGCATAAAAGCATATTTACGTTTCCCGACAAAATCGATATTCGGATTTTTAATAATTTCAATCATTGTCTCTTACCACCTATATGCTTAAAGTCTGGTATTGTTTTCTGATATCGAATATCGCCCTGGTGATGAAAAACGCCGTGAAAAGCGACAGCGTTACGCCAACCGATAAAGTCACGGCGAATCCCTTAATCGGGCCGGTGCCGAAAATGAAAAGAAACAGGGCCGTGATTAAAGTCGTAACATGCGAGTCGATGATGGTTAACATGGCGCGGTCGTATCCCGCGTCGATAGATGCTCTGATGGTCTTGCCTGTTCGCAATTCCTCCCGAATACGCTCGAAAATCAGCACGTTGGAATCAACCGACATACCCATCGTCAGAATAATGCCGGCGATACCCGGCATGGTCAGGGTTGCGTTTATTCCCGGAATAATCATGAAAGCAAATATCCAAAGAAAGTTAAGAAGCAAGCCCAGGTCTGCGATTAAGCCCGATAAACGATAATAGAAAAACATGAAAACTAAAACCGCAATTAAACCGATAATCATGGCCATTTTGCCCTTGTTAATAGAATCCTGTCCCAGAGACGGCCCGATAATCGAGTTTTGAATGATGTTGACTTTCGCCGGAAGGGCGCCGGCTTTCAAGACAACCGACAGCAGCTTGGCATCTTCCCAGCTTGCGCCGGCCCCGCCAAGCTCAATTTGGCCGCGATCACGAATAGTGGCCTTGATTTCAGGAGCCGATTCCACGCGATCATCGAGAACTATTGCCAGCGGCTTATTGATATTGGCGCTGGTTAAACCCGCAAATTTGCGAGCCCCGGCCTTATCCAGTTCGAAACTCACTATCGGCCGGCGGAACTGGTCGAAAGACGGATTGGCGTCCACTAAATGTTCGCCGCTCAATTCGACCCGATTTCTCAAAATATAAAGCCCTTGATATTTCCTTTCGCCCCTGAAAAATGGCCGAGTGCTCCAAGCAAATTGGACATCGGAAGGTATAATGGCTTTGACTTCAGGCGACTGAAGCAAAGCGTTGGCTTCATAATAATCATCCATCGAAACCGCAAACATCGTGCCATTGGTTTCACTGAACAATGAAGTCAACGGTTTGGCGTTTTCAGCTTCTATAGGTTCTTCCGCGCTTTTACCGGCGGTATCGCCTTGATTGAACATACTGGCTATAGATTGTTCTGTGGTATCTTTTTTAACCGCTTTTAATGAATCAACAGCGGCCGTGCCGGCGCCCGCCATCGTTTTACTTTTCGCCAACACCGAATCAATCCTATTCAGCAACGCCTGTGCCTCTTCCGGCGGCAAAGTTAGTTTAAACTGAAGCTGGGCGGTTTCGCCGATAAGCTTTTTGGCCTGTTCGATATCGGTGAATCCAGGGAGGTCAACCACAATACGGTCCGAGCCGGATTTTTGAATCAACGGTTCGGTCACCCAAATTTTATCGATTCTGTTTCTGATAATTTCCAGGGCGCGCTCCACCACATCCGTAGATGGGCTTCCTTCGGCGGGTTTTTCAACCTGCAATACAATATGCATACCGCCCTTGAGATCAAGGCCAAGCCGTAAAGCCCGATTTTTCAGCTTATAGTATTCAGTCGGATTGGAATCCAGCAAGGCTTGCTTCTCATCGTTAGTCATCGAGTGAAAAACCAGCGAAGGGTACAAACCATACAGCGACAGCAGCACCAGAACAACAATGACCCCGATAGTTATTCGTTGCGATTTTTTCATCCTCTTACTCCGAATATTTCAATTATTTTTTTCGTACCACAAAACCGCCCCACCACGTCCATAACGATGGTTTTTCGGGCCGATTATAGAATTTCAATATAAATAAGCCATAATAATTGTCAATAAAATAAATTGAACTTTTCCCGACGAATCTAAGTTTAATAATTCTCTTGACTTCGAATTCGTGGGAGCCTTATGGTAATTTCCAATAAAAAATACCTGTGGAGGATAAATGACTCAGAAATATCTGCTAATGATTGTCATTTTCGCGATAGCGGCAAGTAACCTGACCGCTAGAACCGTACAGATTACCCTTGATAACGGCCTGGTGGTTGTCCTTAAAGAAAACCGAGCCACCCCTTTAGTATCTGGAATGATATGCGTTAGAGCCGGCAGCAAATTCGAAGATGAATCAAATAATGGCTTTACCCATTTTCTCGAACATCTTCTTTTTAACGGCACGAAAACTAAAAGCCGCCTTGAATTCAACGAAGGATTTAAAAACCACGGCGGCTATATTAACGCGTTCACCCAGAAAGATTTGACCGCTTACCTGTTCGTAATTCCGACCGAATTCACCGAGTATGCCTTAGAAGCCCAGGCCGACCAGTTGTTCAATTCCATCTTGCCCGAAAATGAGTTTCCCAAAGAACGCAAAATCGTCATCGAGGAAATTCGCAAAGACTACGATAACCCCGATTATCAGGCCGAAATGTTTTTCGATTCGTTAATATATCAGGGTACGCCATACGCACGCCCGGTATTAGGCCCCATAGATGTAATCGCCTCTATCCCCCGCGAACAGGTACTGGCTTACTATCAAGAACATTACGTTCCGAACAACATGATTGGCCTATTTATCGGCGATTTCGAAATCGAATCATTCGCTAAATTGGTGAATAAATATTACGGCCAAATTCCGGCAGGACAGCTTCCGCCGCCGCAGAAATTTACGGTAAATCCTCCCTACGATAACAAAATCCATATCAAGGAATATCCGGCGAAAATCTCTTATGTCCATATCACGTTTCCGGCGCCTCATTACAAAGACCCCGACTACTATGCTATAGATATGCTGGCTCAACTTCTGGATGCCGGTGAATCATCTCCTTTGTACAAAGCCCTCAATTCGCCATCTAACCCATTGGTAAATGAGATGTCGGTCTATTTGGAAACTCAGAGCGATTTCTCGCTTCTTCATTTCAGGGCCACCACCGAAAACCCGAAAAATATCGAACGGATTGTAACTCTGGTCAAACGGGTTATCGGCGAAGCCGCTAATTTCGATTATAATCCAAAACAACTGAAACGAGTAGTCACTCGTATCAAAACAGATGACATTTACATGGAAGAAAAACTTCATTACTACGGTTTCCAGGTGGCTTCAAAATTAGTGGACTGTGGATATGCATTTGTTCAGGGATACGCCGACCACCTTAGCCAAGTAAAGCCGATTCATATTAAAACAGCCGCCGCGAAATATTACAGCGATGGTAAATATCTGGCAATGGCGATGGTCCCCGGCCCGGAGAAAGGGAAATAAAATGAAAAAGGCTTTATATATTTTACTGATTGCCCTAATTGGAACCTCGTCGTTCGTGACAGCTCAGGACAGTATTCGCTATCATAAAGAAACCCTTCCTAACGGCCTGACTGTGATAGTCAAGCAAAACCCCGACTCGCGCGTTTTCGGCGTGGACATTCTCGGCAAAAATCGGTGCGCCTGGGAAAATCCGGGCCAGGAGGGAATCACCGATTTCGTCAACCGGATGCTGACCCGCGGAACCAAAGATATGAACGCCGAACAAATTCAGGCGGCCCTCGATGATATCGGCGCCCAGATTACCACCAACGATGACCCGCATCTTCCATACGATGACCGCTACACCTGGCGGGCGTTCAGTTTCATTAAATTTCAAACAATCGATGAGTACGCGGAGGATGGAATCAAATTACTTAGTAAAATCGTCTCCGAACCATCATTCCCGCCGGAGGAGATAGAACTTACCAAGAAACAGGTGATGGGAATCCTGGGGATGGAATCAAGTTCAACCAATCAGGTTTGCCGGAACCTTTTCTACGGCGCCCTTCTAAAAGACCACCCATTCGGGCAAACGGTTTTGGGCAATCGCGCCAGTGTGGGGACTTTCAACCAGGCTGATTTATTGTTACATCACAAAAAATACTATAATCCGTCGAATATGGTTCTGGCAATCGTATCGAATATTGAACCGGCTACAGTGATGAAATGGGTAAAAAAACGTTTCGGGAAAATTCCACCCTATCCGGCTAAAAGCCCGGTAATCGCGATTCCGCCTAAGGTCAGCGGCGTGGTTGAAGTGAATAAGCCGATGGAAAAAGAGCAGATTTATATCTACCTCGGGAATATCGTTTGCGGTTACAAATCGCCCGATGCGCCCGCCTTGACCCTGGCCGTCGAAATTCTGTCATCGAGGTTGCAATTGAACCTGCGCGAAATACAGGGACTGGCCTATTCGGTCGGCGCCGATGTCGCCTATCTCGGTGATTTCGGCTGGTGGGTCGCCGCCATGGGAACCGGCGCGGCCAATTTCGATACCGCCAAAGCCGGAATCTTGGCCGAAATCGAAAAGCTAAAAACCGACACGATTTCACAGGCGGAGCTCGATAAAGCCCGCAATTCCATGTGGGGGTCATCGCTGATGAGGAATTTGAGCGGCGTCAACCAGGCTTACAATATGGCCTATTACGAATTTATCGGCGTGCCTTATAATAGCGACAGTAGAGCTCTGGAAAGGCTGAATAAAGTCACTATCGCCGATGTACAAGCTGCCGCCAATAAGTATCTCGATACCGCCAATTACGTTTTGGCGTACGTGGGAAAAGTCGCCGAACCGAAATAATATCGCGCGGGGGCACGAAATTTCGTGCCCGATTAATGTATGGGCGGCATTCATGCCATCAGCATTATATCATATCCGTAGGTCGGTGTTTCGAGTGAGCAGGGCGAACGAGAAACCCGACAATACCCGTAGGGGCGAGTTGCATTCGCCCACCCATATCCTACCACTTCGATTCCACCACCTGCGGCCAGTATTTGAGGTCACAGATGTGACCACAAAACAAATATGTATCCCATCTTCCATATAGTTTTATTTCAGTATATATCGTGCCTTTAGGGTTAGATATTTATTCGTGAAAGTCTTGGCCTAATCGCTTTTTCTATTCTTATCATTGCATCAATCATTTCGTCATGCAATTTAGGCCAAAGCTGTGGCGTTGCGATCCCCCCTATCGAAAATCTTTTTCTTATTACTGATGCTCTTTTATCGTCTAATCTTTCCCAATCAAGATTTCCGCCAAAATCATTTTCAATATTAGCTTTTTCTAAATGGAGTTTATCAAATATAATTTTATTTTTCTCGCCCGTTTCCCTATCAAAATCAATATATAATTCAACGTAGGCCCCCTTTAACTGAATTGCATAGACAAATGATACGCCGCTTTTCCCAGCACCTGTGGAAATCCATGAATCTGGCCTTGGTTCAATATTAGCAAATAATTGAGTTTTAGCTTTGCTCCTTTCAAGTAAATCTTTCAAAAAATGCAAATATTTTTCGTGCTGCTCAGAACGTTCTTTTTTGGATTCCCCAATTTCCTTAATTTGCCTATCCGGCCCAGCCATTACAGTAAATAAAGGAGCGTAGGGTGACTGTCCGATCCTAACCGCTTCAACCTTCACCAAATAAAATGAAATATCTAAAGGCGTCGATTCATTAAGCCAGTTTATTACCCTTTCATGCTCTGGTCTTAATTCAGTTGCTATCCATATAGCCACGGACGCATCGAGATTAACCATATAAGTAAGCACTTTGCCTAAATGATCATGGTTTGTTTTTTCTAATTGATTTTCAATTATTACTGTACTGCCATCTTGCCGCTCGCAAAATAGATCAACGCTAAAATCACCAACAAGTTTTTCCCTTTGAACAAGCGCAAGTTGCATATCTAATCTTTCCGCCAAAATATCTATATGCTCCTCAAGCCACCTTGTAAAATGAATTGACTCATTTTTGAATACTTCCCTGATAGGAATTATTTCGAGCCTGCTAATTTTATCTTCGTCGCCCATTTTAGCGTATCTCCCTTATATTTATTCTCTACTTCAGCCTCGCCCCAACGATATCCACCAGCTCAGCTATCTTGTGGCGGGTCTGCTGCATGCTATCGCGCTCACTTATAGTCACCGTCTCGTCGGTCAAGGTCTGCCCATCCA
>JAAYTW010000363.1 GCA_012517955.1 Candidatus Zixiibacteriota bacterium
CGGCTTTTATATGGCCCCGATACGGATTCTAAAAACGAGCGCAAGTTTTATAACGGCTCATTCGAGATTAAACCAACCAAAGCCGTTTCCGCGTTCGTAAATTATCAGGGATACAAAAACGAAGGCGATAGAATCGTGTTTGACTCTCCGGGGACGGATTTGTTCGGAGCCCTTTACGATAGAAAATCATCGACTATCAGCGGCGGATTAAAGGGACGTTTCAGTAACCGCCAACTTGGTTTTAATTATGGTCAACGTACCTACGACGATAAAAACGACGCGCTGGATTCCAAAACGACGTTCTTTGGGTTCGATTATTTCTGCCGGCAAATGGCTAATCTGAAAATCGTAATGAATTACGATTACGCCCAGAAAAAATTGGATTCTCTCGGCACCGAATTAAAAGATAATGCATTTGGTCTGGCAATTCTATATCGTCCGATAAGTAGTTTGACACTCGGGCCTGAATTCAAGTATCGTTCTGTAAAGCCAAACGGCAATGGGCCGAAATTCACCAGTTACCTTACTGGTCTTACGCTGGATTATGTAACGCCATATGGCACGACTCTAACCGGCGAATTCGGCTATGAGGGGCGCAATAGCAAGAACGGTGACGAAGTAAAATCTAATTTGATATACTATTCAATCGGCGGACGCTCGCGAATCCACAAGATGCTGGCGGCAAGACTCATCTACAAAGGTCAAAATCGTAAAGACCCGGATAAAATTCTTCTTACCGGCGTGGAAGACAGGACCAATATGCTAGCGGAACTGGAATTCACTCCGTGCAAACATGCCGAAATCCAGACAGGCTACAAATCCAGTAATCGTGAAAACAGCGATATCAATACAAAGGCCGATGTCGGTTCATTATACGCTACTCTGGAAACATGGTACAGAGAGAAAGCCGAATTGAGTTTACAGGGAAATATCACGAATGTTAAATACGACTGGGAATCAAGCGAACTTAAGTATCGCTATAATTCAGTGACCGGACAGCTGACTTACAATTTCAACAAAGAGTTGGCATTCTCAACCGGTTTGGCCTATTTCATTTTCAAAAAGGGGATCCAGCAGGATAAGGTTGATGTCAAATTTGCCGCCAGATATCAATTTATGGAACATGCTAAATTCGGCGTTTCTTACCGAAGATACGAGTTCGATGACACTTTCGTGGATTCGGCTAGATTCCGCGCCGATTTGGTAAAAGCCGAATTTACGATAGGGTTGGCAAGAAAGTAATATCAAATCAAGTAAGCGAGGGCGTAATGGTATGCCCTCGCCTAGTTATAATGAAAACTTCATGATAGTTAACAAAGGACGACTATAATCTTTTAAACGAATGGTATCTTTGTTGCAAGACGGATTAAATAGCGTAAACATTTTAAATATGGCTGTTGATAGTGACAGTATGATTGATATCGCGATATCCGACAAGAAAGGTTAACGATAAATGGATAAAATGAAACTACCGCGCCTGGCCTATAACTGGCTCAGTACGTTAGGCGCTCTTTTGGCTGTTCTGACATTTATATTAATCGTGATTGTATTTGCTGTCAGCATGCTTTCTGATTTATCGAGTCCATATATCGGTATTTTACTATATATGATATTACCGGCTTTTCTAATTCTGGGTTTACTGATTATTCCGATAGGAATGTATCGCCAGTGGCGGCATCTGCAAAAATATGGTGAATTACCCGTTCAGAAATGGCCGCATGTCGATTTAAATAACAAAAAACATCGTAATGCTACCTTCATTTTTGTGGGCGGCACGATACTTTTTATCCTTGTCAGTTCCGTCGGAACGTATCAGGCATATCATTATAGCGAATCGGTTTCATTTTGTGGAACCACCTGTCATGTATTAATGGAACCGGAGTATACCGCCTATCAAAATTCACCGCACGCACGAGTGGCTTGCACATCTTGCCATGTTGGTCCCGGCGCCGGATGGTACACCCGTTCAAAGCTTTCCGGGGCCTATCAGGTCTATTCAACGATTTTTCACAAATACCCAAAACCTATTCCTACCCCGGTGCGGAATTTACGTCCGGCCCAGCAAACCTGCGAACAATGCCACTGGCCGGCCAAATTTTATGGCGGCCAGCAAAAACAATTCTATCATTTCATGTACGATTCGAGTAACACATCCTGGCCGATTAATATGCTGATTAAGACGGGCGGGGGAGACCCGAGTTTCAGCCAGGCGGAGGGTATTCACTGGCACATTAATATCGGTTATACTGTTGAATACATCCCCCGCGATGAAAAACGGCAAGATATCCCCTGGATGAAAATTACCGAGAAGAAAACCGGTGTATCTACCATATTCCAGGATGTCAACGATCCGCTTTCTGCCGAAGAAATCGCCAAAGCGACTCCCCGGACTATGGATTGTATCGACTGTCATAATAGACCATCGCACAACTATCGTTCGCCGGATTACGCGATAGACCAACAATTATTAATCGGGCGGCTGAACGGCAAAATTCCGGAGATTAAGAAAATCGCGGTCGAGGCGATGGCTAAAGAATATGGCTCAAAAGATGAGGCCAGAACCAATATCGCCGGCACAATTAAGGAGTTTTATAAGACATCATATCCAGATTATTTTCAGTCACATAATTCAACCATCGATTCTGCAATCACAGCTGTTCAAGATGCCTTTTTCAATAATATATTCCCCGATATGAAGGTTCGCTGGTCTTTCTATCCCGTTAATATAGGCCATTTCACCAATAAGGGATGTATGCGTTGTCATGACGGTAACCACGCCAGCGAAGATGGCAAAATCGTGAACAATAACTGCAACAGTTGCCATATCATCATGTCTCAGGGAAGCGGCGAACGCGCTCGGTTTTCTAATTCCGCCGCCGGTCTAGAATTTGAACATCCAGTCGATATCGCGGATGCTTGGAAAGAAACAGGTTGTTACGAATGTCATAGCGGAGTACAGCCATAAAAGCCAAAACGCAAATTGGTGGTTTTTAATATTATTTAATCTGTTATTACATCTGTACCAGAAGGGATATTTGCCTAAAGAAAGCGCATTAATACTTATGCCGCTTATATGATTTTATTATCAATATATGGACACATATTATCCCCCGACGAGCCACGGCTGATAGGCGGCGCTACACTGGTTGCATAAAGATTCAAAGGCAAAGTATTATATTAAGGCATTTTCTATTATACCGATAATCATAACAAGCCCGGTATGGTGTAAGTTGTCTTTGTGGATTTTAAAATGAATTGGATTAATTAATGAATAACGCAATTTCCCACCATAAAGAAAAAGCGAATAACAATCATCTTAACAATGATGCCATAAAACTATTCGACCAGACGTTGGAATTTGTTTCATTAATTGTACACGACCTTCAGGGGCCGATTGCCAGCATGAAAACGCTAACCAAGTTCCTGATGTCGGGCAAATACAATCCTGAAAACGATACACATGCGGCTTTGGTCAGAAGCTGTAAGAACGCCCTGGAGCGCACCGAGTCCATAATCCAGGATTTGCTTGATTCAGCCGATCAGGGCGATTTCGCGTTGAGGTTGAACAACGATTTGTGCGATTTGCGGGATATCGTAAAAAACAGCGCCGACGCTCTTGCCGGAAGCGCATACGATTACGCGGTGTCATTAAGACTCGATTTACCCAAAAAGCCGGCGATAGTAAAAATTGACCGATATTATCTGGCGCGGGTCATTGACAATCTTATATTTAACGCTTTAAAGCATTCGCCCTGCGGGAAAAGCGTTATTATTAGGTTAGTGAGCCACAATTCCGAATATGTTATTTCTATAACAGATCAGGGTTCGGGGCTGAATGAGGATGATAAAGATGTCATTTTCGACAAATATAGTCAGGGGTCTCTTCGCAAAAACGGCAAATATAGAGGTGTCGGCCTGGGATTATATTTCTGTAAGCTGGCCATATGCGCGATGGGCGGTAGAATTTGGGTGGAATCAACCAGCGGGGAGGGGGCAAGCTTTAAGATAGCCTTGAAAGCCGAAGAAAGTGATTAGCCATGAATCTTGACGCGGAATCTTATCTAAAATCGGGAAGCAATGAGCTTCGAGTATTAGAATATCGCGTATGCGGGCATTCGTTTGGTATTAATATCCTAAAGGTCCAGAAAATTGTGGCTTACCCTGAAAAGCTTACGGTAATTAATGATGCTCATCCTTGTATCAAAGGAATATTCAGTGATAATGGTAAAATTATTCCTCTAATTGACTTAGGGGAATTCCTCGGTTTTAAATGCGAATCCGATAAAAATCGGTCAAATAAAGTCATCATTACGGAATTTTTCGGGATTCTCAATGGATTTTTGGTCGATACCGTGGAATGGATTCATCATTTTTATTGGGAAAATGTCATCGATGCTCATAAGACGCTAAAAACTGTCAATCAAAAGTACATTATAAGTATAGTCAAGCCAGATGGTGAAAGGATGGTGCCGCTGTTGGATTATGAAACCATTATCCTTGACATCTGCCCTGATCTCGGCGCCGAGGAAATAAAACGGTTGGATAAAAACGATTTTAATGGAAAAGGAAAGCGGATTCTAATCGCTGAGGATTCGCCGGCCGTCAGAAATATGTTGGTGGCGGAGCTTACCGAGGTTGGCTTTAAAGCAATCGCCGCCAGTGATGGGCAAATCGCCTGGCAGCTTCTTGAAAAAGAGCATAATTTCGATTTGGTGATTTCCGATATCGAGATGCCGCAGATGGATGGTTTGGCGCTGACTTGTGCTATAAGAAATGACCCGAAGATGAAGGAACTTCCGGTGATAGTGTATTCATCAATAGGAGATATCGGTATTAAAACCAGGGCGGAATTCCTCAAGGCGAACGCCCATGTCACCAAGCTCAATATCGAACAGCTGTTGGAAACGGTTCAGCAACATATCGCCCCGCAATCAACGGTCAAAGCCAAATCAACAGATGGCCGTAAAAAAGTCGCCCAAAAGTAGCAACTATTTGAATTCCATCTTCGTTCATAATAGCTTATATCGCATCGTTTGAAGTTGACTTCAACTGTCTTTATCCATAATTTCGATTCGTGTGGAATAGTGTTGATTTAGAAATAATCGTAATAAACAATCACGCTCGGAATCATAACATATAGCAATGACAAACGGTACTATAAAAGCCAATAAACAGGTCACTATCTGGGCCGCATCATTAAGCTCATTCCTGGGCGCTTTTATGGGGTCATCGACAAATGTCGCTTTACCTTCGATAGGTACCGAATTTAACATGGGGGCGATTTCCTTAAGTTGGATAGCCACGGCCTACCTGATGACTGCCGCCGTCTTTTTAGTACCATTCGGCAAATTGGCGGATATGATAGGTCGCAAGAAAATATTTCTATGGGGAATGATTCTATACACGATTTCATCCGCCTTGATTGGCTTTTCGTTTTCAGGGACAATGTTGATATTCTCGCGGGCACTGCAGGGTATAAGTTCGGCGATGATATTCGCAACGGGTATGGCTATCATAATTTCGGTATTTCCATTAGGCGAAAGAGGCAAAGCCCTGGGAATTTCAGTAGGCGCGGTTTATTTCGGATTGTCGGTCGGTCCTTTGGTAGGAGGTTTAATTACCCAGTCGCTGGGTTGGCGATACCTATTCTGGCTGAATGTTCCATTTGGCGCGCTCATATCGGCGTTAATAGCATTCGGCCTTCATGGCGATTGGGTCGAGAATACCGGGTCAAAATTTGATTATTTCGGCTCAATCTTACTTGGAATGGCGCTCGTATTGCCGATTGCCGGTCTATCGATGCTGCCATCGGCAAAGGGAATAACATTTGTCGCATGCGGATTACTGGGGTTTATCGCGTTCGTGATTTGGGAACGAAAATCTACCGAACCGCTTATTGAACTCGATATGTTCACTAAAAACCGGGTGTTCTCGTTTTCGAGTTTGGCGGCGCTGATAAATTATAGCACAACCGCCGGCGTAAGTTTTTTGTTGAGCCTGTATCTTCAATATATCAAAGGATTGTCGCCGCGAGCGGCCGGGCTGGTGATGGTGTCCCAGCCAATCGTCCAAACGATATTCGCGCCTATCGCCGGAAGTCTATCCGATAAAATCCAGCCGCGCACTGTGGCATCTATAGGGATGGGGATGACTTTGGCGGGGATGATTCTATTGACTTTTTTGGGACCAACCTCGAGTCTGTTTTTTATCATTATCTGTTGCGCGTTTCTAGGATTCGGAATAGCCTTGTTTTCATCGCCTAATACTAATGCCATCATGAGCTCGGTCGATAAAAAGTATCTTGGGGTAGCCAGCGCTGTGGTTGGTACTATGCGGCTTATCGGGCAGATGCTTTCGATGGGGGTGGTAATGCTGGTGTTCGCGCTTATATTCGGAAGCGTCAAGATTACGCCGGAGTATTATCCATATCTGGTGAAAAGCGCCCGAATAATATTTATAGTCTTCGCGGTGTTCAGTTTCGGCGGGATATTCGCATCGTTAGCTC
>JAAYTW010000364.1 GCA_012517955.1 Candidatus Zixiibacteriota bacterium
AGCCGGCGTCGCTGTTGGCGCATTGTCGGGAAGTCTGATTATGGCGTTCAGCTCGACTTATTGGGATAACGCTATTGAAGCGGAAGTATATGGGGCGGCGATGTTTCTGATGATGGTATTGTGCTATTTGACGCTGCTGTGGTCGAACAAAATCGGTCGGCCAGGCTCCGGTAAATATCTGGTGGCCATCGTCTATCTATCTTTTCTATCGATAGGGATTCATCTTACTACGTTTCTTGTCGTACCGGTAATTTTTATCTATATGTTGGCAAATGATAAAACATTACTTGGCGATTATCGGTTCGTGCTGGTGTGGCTTATAATACTTATGATTGCGGTTGATTTTAACGTGTTTTTTTGGGGGATACTGGCGGCGATTGTGATTTTAACGCCGGCGGTGTTTTCTAAAACTCGCCGTTCTTATCGCTGGATTTTGGCTTTCGCGATAGCGGTTGCCGCTTTGGTTGGATATTCCAATCACTTGTTCATTCCAATCAGATCCGCCCAAAAACCGATAATCAATGAAAATAACCCCGATAATTGGAATCGATTCAAGGCTTTTCTCGAACGCAAACAATATGGCCAAGAATCGATGTTTTCCCGAATGCTTACCCGCCGCGGCAGCTGGAAAAATCAGTTCGGAATTTATCCGCACATGGGGTTTTTTGGGTTTTTCAGAGAGCAGTATTCGGAAGTCGGGTATTTTTTTATTTTTTTCGCCCTCGGTTTATGGGGAATCTATGAGGCAATCCGACGAAGCACGGTTAACGGTATCATGTTCACCATGCTTTTATTGGTCTCCACAATTGGTTTATTGATGTATCTTAACTTTTCCGATGGTACCCGAGGCGCTGTTTTGGAAGTTCGCAATCGAGATTATTTCTATACGCCCGGCTTCATGTTTTTTGCCGTTTTTATAGGGGCCGGCTTATCCTCATTTCTGGGGGATATTGGCCGGTGGGTAACCAAAAAACAGATTTGGAAAAAAGCCTTATATGTTCTGGCGGTAGCAATAGCTTTACTGTTGCCGGCGAAAACGTTACAGGCGAATTACTTCATGCACGATCGTTCGAAGGTTTGGATACCCTGGGATTACGCTCACAATATCCTAACCTCCGTTGATAAAAACGGCGTATTGTTTACCAACGGCGATAACGATACTTTCCCGCTATGGTTCATTCAATTAGTGGACAATTTCCGGCCCGACGTCAAAGTAGTAAATTTAAGTTTACTTAACACGCCTTGGTATATTCATCAGCTTAAAAATCAGATGGGTGTTCCTATCACATATAGTGATGAACAGATAGAATTGCTTCAGCCGCGTTGGCTAACCGATCAAAATAAGGTCTGGCGCGTCCAAGACCAGATGATAAAACATATAGTCACCGCCAACGCCTGGAAAATTCCAATCTTTTTCGCTTTGACCGTACCGTCCGAAAATCTGATTGGGCTTGAAGACAATCTGATTCAGGAAGGGATGGCATATCGGCTGGTATCTTCCACAGGCAAGGGCAGAGTTGACCCCGTTTTATCCTACCGGCGTTACATGACGGAATTCCTGTATCGCGGTTTAAATGATCCGAAGATTCGCAAAGATGAAAATGATAATAGGCTTATTGCCAATTATACCACGGGTTTCTTGCAGCTTGCGGATACTCTTAAAAACGCGGGAGAATATGATAAAGCCGTTGCCGTAATCAACAAATCTATTGAAATATTCCCTAATGAGTGGCGCAATCGAGCGTTTCTGGCCGGGCTTTACGCCATAACCGGCCAAACCGATAAAATTACGCCTCTGCTTGAAGGTGTTAACAATCAGGACGCGGAAAAATCTTATATAAATGCCGCTCAAGAGATGCTCAACCGTCGCGACTATCGGCAGGGCAAAAAACTGCTTTTGGAAGCTTTGCGGCGGAACCCCAAATCGATTATCGCCTATAAAAACCTGATTCTATCCGCTCAACAATACGGCGATACCGCCTATTATGATTCGTTAACAGCGGCGTATCGTTCCGCATTCAAAGACAATCCCGCGCAACTGGCGGAACTCGATAGATTCTCTAAGGCGGTCATGAGTCGAAAACGGACGAACTGATATGGCCAAAATCCTGGCGATAAACTGGCAAGATTTGAGTCATCCGGCCTCAGGCGGCGCAGAGGTTCATCTGGAGGAAATTTTAAGTCGCCTGGCCCAAAGAGGGCATCAGATTGACCTGTTTTGTTGTAATTATCCGGGAGGCAAGCCTTTTGAGACGCGCGATGGATTCAATATCATAAGGCGAGGTTCACGTTCGACTTTTAATTGGGTCGTCATGACCGGGTTGGGCAAGTTAATAAAAAACAAAAAATACGATATCATTTTCGAGGACATCAATAAAATCCCATTTTACACGCCTCTTTATCAAAAATTACCGTTACTGGTCATAATCCCGCATCTTTTTTCCAATTCCATTTTCAAAGAAATCAATGTGCTGCTGGGGACTTATATATATTTAGCCGAAAGGCCATTTTCTCTGGTTTACCGTAATAATCATATGATGGTTATTTCCGAATCCACAGCCGAAGAAATGATTAATCGGGGGATACCTGCCAATCAGGTGCATGTGATTAAATGTGGAATCGACGGCGATACCTATAAATTTGATAGTGCTATCGCCAAATTTGACAAACCAACTATACTTTATGTCGGCAGAGTGAAAAAGTATAAATCCATCGAAACCGCCATCGACGCTTTGCCGATTATATCCAGTCAAATCCCGGATGTAAGGCTTTGCGTAATCGGCACCGGTGACCATCTGCCTTTTTTAAAGAAACGGGTTTCCGATTTGGGCCTGGAGAATCGCGTTGAGTTCCTCGGCTTTGTTCCCGAATCGGTGAAAGTTGAATATCTGCGGCGATCGCACCTCTCGGTTTACCCATCTCTGAAAGAAGGCTGGGGATTGACCAATATCGAAGCGAACGCCTGCGGGACTCCAGTCCTGGCTGCCCGTGTGCCTGGATTGAAAGATTCGGTCAATGAAGGCGTGTCGGGTTTGTTATTTGAATACGGTAATATCGATGAATTTTCCTGGAAAGCCGCCAAAATCCTTAAAGACCATGAATATCGCCATATGCTGGAAAAAGGGGCTTTAGCCCATGCCGCGAATTTTTCTTGGGATAAAACCGCCCTGGAGACGGAAGATTTGATGAATATGATTTTAAAAGGCCACCGATGCGCTTGAATTGGAAAATTATTGTCGGGCTGCTGATAAGCATTGTGTCTGTTATATATGCGTTATCGCATGTCGATTATGGACAAGTCGCCCATACATTTGCGAAAGCTTCCTATATCTGGACCATACCGATGATGCTGTCCGTCATTATCTCGATGTGGATAAGGGCTGTCCGCTGGCGGAAACTTCTGTTGCCAGTCCGCGATTTGGATTACGGCACTCTTTATTCGTCGATAATGATTGGCTTTATGGCCAATAATCTTTTGCCCGCGCGGGTTGGGGAGGTCATTAGGGCCTTATCGCTTTCACAAAAACATCAATTAAGCAAAACCTCCGTTTTCGCGACCGTGGTCGCGGAACGGGCTTTCGATAGCCTCTGACTCTTGACCGCCTTTTTAATAACCCTGATTTTTATTGATTACCCGGCCGAATTGAAAAATGCGGGTTTATTGATTATGATTGTCAGCATTCTGGCGCTTGTTTTTTTATTGATTCTAAGGGTCAAAACCGATTTGGCGGTGAAAATCATCTGCTCTCCGCTGGCGGCGCTTTCTAAAATAATCGCCGCCAAAACCGAATCGGTGCTACGGAAATTTGCGGTCGGTTTGACGATGTTGACCGATCCCCACCTCATATTAATCGTGTATTTGCAATCGGTTTTCCTATGGATATTTGCCGGGGTTTCCGGATATTTGATATTTCTATCATTCGACCTTCATCCGCAAATATGGGCGGCCTTTATCGTTTTGTTCGCGACCGCCCTCGGCGTGTCGTTGCCATCTTCGCCGGGCTACATCGGTATCTATCATGCCGCTTGCATAATCGCTTTCGATTTAATAAATTCATTTGGTATGTTTGGTCAGGAGGTATCGAAATCGGTCGCGCTGTCTTATTCGATAATCTTGTGGTCATGTCAATTCTTTCCGGTGACAATCATAGGATTGTATTATCTAAAAAAAGAGCATCTTGATTTTAAAGATATCAGCAGGGGAGAGCTTGAGGCAAAAATCGGCTGAACGCCAAAAATAATTGCCCGAAAGACCGGCGTTTCGCCGGCCGAAAGCGACATTAATTGGAGGATTTTTTGGATAACGAAGAGCAATTTGGAAGACCGCGTTTAATCAGAAAACCGCATTTAACTAATCAAGAAGAATTCACGCCGCCTGTTCAGGAAACCAAACCCGCGGTTGAACAACCGGTCGAGCAGGCGACACCCCAGGACCAAATCGGGGTTCAAAAAAGCCGGTCCGAACAAATACCACCGGTGCGGCCCGTGCCAGAAGTATCAGTATCGCAAACTCGCGAAGGCGAACAACAGCAACAACGAAACAAGGGTCGGGAAAGGGAAGACAGAAAATCTTCCAGACCCCGCGATTCTCAAAAACAGGATTTTCGTCAACGGCAATCCGATAGACAAAACCGTTCCGAGAAACGCGACCGCTCCCCTCGTGCGGATAGACCTACACACCTTGAAAAAGCCGGACAAATTACTCGTCCATTGAGAAATGAACCGATTAAATTAAGCGTGGTTATTCCCGCATATAACGAGGAAGGCAATATCGGACCTTTGTTGGAACAGTTTAAAGCATTGTTTTCCAGCGTTCCTTACCGCTGCGAATTGATTATGGTAGATGATGGCTCGACCGATAAAACCGGCAGCCTTATCAAAGCCGCATTGCCGCAATATAATTGGCTCAAACTATATAGCCATCGCCGGAATTTCGGCCTTACCGCGGCCCTGGAAACGGGTATAAGCAAAGCCTCCGGCAAGATAATCTGTTTTTATCCGGCCGATTTACAATATCACGCCAATGAAATTCCTAAATTCGTTGCCAAAATCGATAGCGGCGTGGATATAGTAACCGGCTGGAAGCAGGGGCATTATGGTCTTAAAAGCATCGGTTCGTTTATCTACAATCTACTTTCCAGAATCCTGTTCAGGGTGAAAGTCCACGACTTGAATTCCGTCAAGGCCTTTACTCGAGAAGTCGTCGATTCGTTTATCTATCGCAGCGGCTGGCATCGTTATATGGTTGTGATGGCGGCTGTGGAAGGTTTCAAGATAGATGAGGTAAAAGTAAAATTGTTTCCGCGGCGTTCGGGGAAATCTAAGTTCAGTTTCTGGTGGAGATTGCCTGCCGGTTTTTTGGATTTATTAAGCGTAAAATTCCAGCTTTCCTTTACAAAAAAGCCGCTGCTGTTTTTCGGTTCCGCAGGTTTGATTTCCGGCTTCCTGGGATTGTTGGTCGGTCTGGTGGCGGTATATCTCCGCTTTATCAAGCATTCAGGATTCCGTCCGCTGTTATATCTGGTGATATTGCTTATCGTATCGGGCTTGATGCTGTTCTTTGGAGGATTTCTGGCCGAGTTGATTGTTTCGGTCAAAGATGACGTGAAAAGACGAAAATCCGTCAACTTGCTTTAGATACCGGCGAACTTAGGCTTACGCCAGTGCTTTTCATGAAAAGCT
The DNA here is from genome assembly GCA_012517955.1 of Candidatus Zixiibacteriota bacterium. Classification (GTDB taxonomy): domain Bacteria; phylum Zixibacteria; class MSB-5A5; order UBA10806; family 4484-95; genus JAAYTW01. Next base: position 5,683 of record JAAYTW010000364.1, read on the forward strand.
GCTCCAAAGCGAGAAAGGGCGGAATCCCGGGAACAATCAAGTGAATTCGATAAGCGCGCCAAAAATCAGCGTATTAATTGTTACTTATAATAACGAGGCGACAATTGGTGCTTGTCTTGATTCGTTATCTCGGCAGACATTCGAATCTTTCGAAACTCTGGTATGGGATAATGGATCAATCGATTCTACGATTGACGTCCTTTCGCGATATCGAAATATCCGGCATACGAATTCGCCCCGAAATATAGGTTTTGCGGCCGCTGTAAACCGATTAGCGGAAAAAGCGCAAGGAAAATACCTTTTTATTCTTAATCCTGATTGTTCATGCCAACCGAATACGCTTGAAAACCTTGAGAGATTCTCTCAATCCCATGCCGGGGCCGTATCTCCAGCCTTGGTTTTTCCCAATGGTGCCGTTCAACCATCGGCCCGGCGGTTCCCAAGTATTAAAAATTATATATTTTCGCGTCGCTCCCCTTTTGGGACTCTCGGTTATTTTGATTTTGCGAAAGCCGGATTTATTATTCCCGATAAGCCTTCGATGGTTCCTTTCGTTTCCGCCACCGCTCTGTTTATTGAAAAAGAGTTGTTTGATGATGTCGGACGTTTTGACGAAAGATTTTTTCTCTATTACGAAGATTTAGATTTGTGTCGAAGATTATATGAACGAAATATCCCCGTTTGGTATTTGCCTGATTTGCGGGTCGTTCATCTTTTACGGGCGAGCTCCCGCAAAACGCCGATTAGGTCGTTATATTATCATCATCGAGCGCTGTTTAAATACTTTACAAAATATAATCCGCATAAATATATTAACAATATAGCGTTATTTTTTTTGATGGTCGGCGTTTTTTTCTTTTCGATGTTGATTTATTTAACTGGAATACGAAGCAGCCATGATTGAAATACCCACTTATATCGTTGTTGCCGCTTTGTCGGGCTACCTATGTTACCTTCTTGTGCCGCTGGCCAGGAAGTTTTGCGCTGACAAAGGGTTTTTCGATATGCCCGGCCCCAGAAAAATCCACACCACACCCACGCCTCGGCTTGGCGGCATCGCTATTTATGCGGCCTACTTTCTCGGATTGATACCGGGTATTTTGTTGTTGCCTGACGCTTGGACCAATAACCACTGGCAGATTATCGGAATCTTTATCGGTGGCTCCATTATTTTTGGCATGGGCGTTTACGATGATTTAAAAAATATGTCCCCTATAAGAAAGCTTCTTTGGGAAATTGCCGCGGCCTGCGTCGCAATCGCGTTCGGAGTCAGGCTGGAGGTACTTAATATTCCTTTTTATAAATTAATTAACCTGGGCTATTGGGGCATCCCACTGACCCTTATCTGGCTGGTGGCAATAACAAATACCATTAACCTTATTGATGGTCTTGACGGTTTGGCCGCTGGAGTAAGCGCGATAGTCGCGGCCAGCTTTCTGGTATTAAGCGTTATTCTTGATTTGCCGCTGCCTTCGCTTCTGGCCGCCGGTGTAATCGGGACCTCTTTGGCGTTTCTCAAATACAATTATTTTCCGGCCTCAATTTTTATGGGTGATTCCGGTTCCCTGTTTTTAGGGTATATGTTTGCGGCTATATCGCTATTCTGGCCGAAAAGTTTCGCCACTATCGTTATGTTCGTTCCGATATTGGCGCTGGGAGTGCCGATTATCGAAATTGTAAGCACATTTTCCAGAAGGCTTTTGTCGGGA
>JAAYTW010000365.1 GCA_012517955.1 Candidatus Zixiibacteriota bacterium
TAAAAACCAACCATAAAAAAAGATAGGATTAAAAATAATCCTATCTTTAAAGAGGTCGATTGGCCACTACAACAATATGCAGATTTACTTTTCATCCCACATCCCGGTTTAATACTTTTCTCCCCCACCTCTGTCCCGACAATCGGTTAATTCTTATTTATCGGTCTCTTTGGTTTTGCTCGTATCCGGTTTTATTTCAACCGCCGGCAAAAGCTTTTCGACTTCCTTGCTCAGGCTTGCTTCAAAGCCCGGAGTAAGCCCGTAATACGACTTAACGACAACCCCATCTTTATTTATAAGAAAACCGTAAGGTACCCCCATCCCTTTGTATTTACGGGAAAAAATCTCGCCGGTTGGATCCAGCAAAATCCGGTATGGCAATTTGGATGATTCCGCAAATGGCTTGACAACCCCAGCCCCCGATTTGTCGATTGATACCGCCAAAATCTCAAAGCCTCTGCTATGATATTTGTTATAGACGCTTATTAATTCGGGAATCTCCTTCTTGCATGGGCCGCACCAAGTCGCCCAGAAACTGACGAACACCGGTCCTTTGCTATATACATCGGAAAGCTTAACGTTATTGCCGTTTAAATCTGGAAGCGTAAAGTCGGGCGCTTTCGAGTTTATCGCCTGACTATAGGCCGCTATACTAAAAGCGACCGCGATAAATAATGCCGCAAAGATGGTCTTTTTCACTTGTTCTCCTTGTTTATTTAAGATATGTCATTCTTCCGGTTAATTTTTTCTCTCCGACCACGATTCGATAGAAATACATGCCGCTGGAAACATCCAGCCAATCGGCTGCGTCTATATTAACGTTGTTTACTCCCGTAACCACCGATATATTGCGTGAATTCACTTTGCGGCCCAACTGGTCGTAAACGGTAAGTTCCGCGCCGCCCGCAAACCCCGCCGGAGCCGTGAACGATACTATCGTATTACCGTTGAACGGATTCGGATAATTGCCATTTAACACGAAATCAGTCGGCAGATTAATCGGTTCATCGGCCATTCCAACTGCCGCCGTATCGATTCTGGCGCTGTACGTATAATTCAACGAACTGCCATTGAAAAGGCAAGGAATAAAGGTAACCGCGGCAAATCTGGTAAAATCTTCGATTATAATTTCGCCATCGCCATTTGTATCCGTCGCGTAAGTTCCGAACTCGTGCGAATTGCTGGTAATCGATTTAACCACCGCTATTTTCCATTGCCCGCTGTTATTACCATTAAACGTGAAAATCAGCCGACCGGTCCGTCCCCCTCTAGTAAACATGATATAGTTGCAGCCAAGAGCGCTGGGGGCGTAGCTGGAAGTGTTATTCGTTACCGGGTAGGTTGTATGCGTTCGCATGATTCGCACCTGGCTATATGAACCTCCCTCGATATAGTGCTGGCCGTCATTGCGCGCGCCGGTCAAAAAATTCCAAGTGGCGTATTCCGGAAACGCATTTTCCATACCGGTAGCGTATTCATCCAATACCTGCATCACCGCCAGATAAGCCGAAGATGGTATCGTCCATTCCCAGATTGTTTTTATGATATCCATGCCGAATCTTTCCGAAAGGTAGGTCGGCCATAGAAACGCCCCGTATTCGAATCCGCCGTTGGCTGTCGTCATGGTCAAATGAGTATTCTGAAGAAAATAAGAAAGATATGCGTAGTTATCATTGATAGAATCCCACATTACGTCTTCCATCCAGGTTGAACAATTCTCCATAAACCACGTTCCGGCATTGCTGTTGTAGGCAAATTGAACCGCATGGAAAAACTCATGGGCCGATGTGACTTTCATCGGCAAAGTTCTATCGGTATAACCAAATCCATTATAAGTAGGGTCAACGAAAATATACGATGTGTAATCATTGCCCCGGCCGGGATATTGGCTTGATGGCGATTCCGGCCAGGTGACTCCGTAGGCGCCTGAATATGAATGCATGTAAACATCATAAATATCCGTGCCGCCGCCGTTGCTGCCGTCGCCCGGGGGAGTGTCGTAACCGAGAGTATCGCATTCGTAGGCCCAGGCGCGATCGAAATACTCCCCGGTACGATTGACATAGTCCGGTACCCCATCCGCCGGATTGACATCAACCGTAGGCTGATAAACCGCGTGCGTGCCCGATGTATCATAATGAATACAAAAATGGCCGCCGGGAGTATAATAATGCTTCTGCTTGGTTTGTCGGGCCAATATCATCGAATACTGATTAAACAAAGCCGGATTGATTGTTCCTTTATCGGTCATGATTTCGACAACCATGGCCGTGGCGTCCTTCATGGGCTCCGTAATCTGGTATTGCGGCGGCAAATTTTGTGGATTTGTCAGCAATGTCATTGCATACTGTACCCGCTCATCGGCGGTGATTTTGCCGCTCAAATAATCAGCCTGAATAGCCTGCCATCCACCGGCCATGGCTAACCCGGTTAACGCCATAATCATAAATGTCGTTAGGAACAGTCTCATAATATCTCCTCATCGTTATTTTTCATTACAGATAATCTAAGCTTAAATCGTTTTTTGTCAATTCCTTTGTCATCAAAATAGACGTAAATTTAACAATAATCGGTACTTGCCCGACTCTGTATTTAAACCGGAATCGGGTAATACTATGTTCCCTATAATGTTATTACGCAAAAAAAGGGCCAAAAATAAACACTTCAATCAGATGTAAATTCCCCCTAATAGTTCGCCCCAAA
>JAAYTW010000366.1 GCA_012517955.1 Candidatus Zixiibacteriota bacterium
ATCATGCCGGAAAATTATTGAAGTATTTCCCGATGATGCCGGGGCGCGATATTACTATGCGATGTACCAGAAAAGGGTTGGTCAGCCTGATTCGGCGGAAATTAATTTCCGGTTCGCGGCGACATCATCGGGGCAGGATATCGTATCAGAATATGACTTATACGATATCTATTCGGCGGCTCTCCCCTATGGCTACAATCCGCAGAAAATCCGCGGGCGATGTTATTATCAACTGGGATTATTGAGCGTGCGTAAAGGAGAATTACTTCAAGCGCTGGCATATTTCAACAAAGCGGTGGCGCTTAATCCTGATGACGCCGATGCAATTGCGGACTTGGCCCTGGCATATGACCAAACAGGAAAGCTTCAGGATGCCAAAGCTACGTTCGAAAAAGCAATCGCTTTGGATAGCAACAACGCGCTGTACTATTATAACTATGCGCTGACTCTGGGAAAACTTCGCGATTTACAGAATTCAGAAAAAGCCCTGGCTAAGGCGGTGGAGTTGTACCCTGATTTCGAGACGGCAAAAGCGAAATTAAAAGCTTTAAGAGAGTATCTGAATATCAATCAAAATCAATAACTTGCGACTGTAATTCATTAAATCGATAACTGCTTTGATATTTTGAAATACGCCGACAACGCCGCTTGATGCAGATATTTCAATTGAGGATTATTCGATTGGTTCAATCCCGAAATGCTTTATTTTCAATCGTAACGTATTACGATGAATCCCCAATAATCCAGCCGCCTCGATAATTTTGCCATCGCTTTGCCGGAGCGCCTCTAGTATCGCTTTTTTCTCGAGGTTTTCAAGATTCAAATCGCCACCAAAAGAAACGGCAACAGGGGCATTCGTCAGCCCGCTCAAACAAGCTTTATCGATTGTATCGCTTCGCGTAAGCACCACCGCCCGTTCGATAACATTTTCCAGTTCGCGGATATTTCCCGGCCAGTTATAATTTATTAAAATATCTTTGGCCTCCGGAGTAAGACCTTTGATATGCTTGTCAGATTTAGCGGCGAATTTTTTTATAAAATGGTCAACCAGCAAAAGAATATCGTCTTTGCGTTCGCGAAGCGGGGGCAGATTGATAGGGACAACGTTTAATCGGAAAAACAGGTCTTCACGAAAACTGCCATCGGCGATTTTCTTTTCGAGATTGCGATTGGTTGCGGTTATTAGACGAATATCGACTTTTATACTTTCCGATCCCCCTAGTCGCTCGAACGAGCGCGTTTCCAGTACCCGCAGGAGCTTCACCTGCATCGTCGGTGACAAATCGCCGATTTCATCAAGAAACAGGCTTCCCCTATCGGCCAGTTCGAAACGCCCGATCCGGCGTTTCTGGGCTCCGGTGAATGCCCCGCGTTCGTAGCCGAATAATTCCGATTCTAAAAGCGTTTCCGGCAAGGCCGCGCAATTTACTGCCAGAAATGGGCCATTGGCGCGTTTCGAACCGCTATGAATAGCGCGGGCCACCAGTTCCTTGCCGGTGCCCGATTCGCCTCGGATTAGAACCGTTGTATCCGATTGGCAAACCTGCGAAATATCCGCCAGTGTTTTTTGGAACGCCGCCGACTGACCAATCATATCGGGAAACGATTCGACCGATTCCAGCTTGCGTTTCAAATACCGGTTTTCGGCGACCAGATTGAGGCTGTCTTCGATTTTCTTCAGAATCAAAGTCAGTTGTTCCAGATTCACCGGTTTTAATAGATAATCGGCCGCTCCCTGTTTCATGGCGGTTACGGCATTTTCGACGGTGGCGAAAGCGGTAATCACCACCACTTGCATATCCGGGTAGCGGCTTTTTATCTGTTCTAGTAAAGTGAGTCCATCCATATCAGGCATCCGCATATCGGTGATTGCGGTTTCGGCGCCACGCTGTTCGAGAAGCGCCAAAGCTTCCGGGCCTGAACCGGCCTGCCGAACCTCATGGCCCTGCTTCGTCAGATACCCTGCCAGTAGATTCCGCTGGCTTTGTTCATCATCGATAACGAGAATGCGCATATTATCCTTTCAGAGGAATTGTCACTATAAATGTAGTCGGTCCGCCGACTTTTGATTCGACCTTTATTTCGCCGCCATGGTCGACCACGGCCTTGTGGGCGGTGGCTAATCCCAAACCGGTGCCGCCCGGTTTGGTGGTGTAAAACGGCCTAAACAGGTTCTTTTTCTGGTCATCGGATAGGCCGGGACCGGTATCCTTTATGCTGATTACCAATCGTTTCGCCTTATTATCGAATGTCGATTTGATTTCGATTCGCCCATCCTGGTTAATCGCCTCGATAGCGTTCTTTATTAAATTAGATATCATCCCTTGAAATGAATCTTTGATAAGCAAAGCCTTTCCTGGTTCGATATCCGAGACAATTTCGATTTTACGGGCGGTCGCCTCGTATTTATACAACTCGATTATTTTCTCCAGTAGCGGCTTGATTTCCAGCAATTCAGCATGCGGGTTTACCGAACGCGCAACCTGAAGAATCTTCTCCACCAGCAGGTTTAGTTTCTTTTGCTCTGAATCCAAGGTATCGATAAATTCGTTGAACTCCGTCTGTCCCGATTCGACTTTGATTTCGCCGCGAAGACGCTGAATAACCATCCCGATAGCGTTGAGGGGATTTCTGATATCGTGAGCCAGCCCAGCCGCCAAACTGCCTAATTCGGTCAGTCGGCGGGAATGCGCCGATTGCTTTTCGGATTCCACTCGCGCCGAGATATCCTGGGCGACAATCATCACGCCCGAAAGCTTGGCCTTATCATCAAAGATAGGATTTGCTGATACCAACAACTGAATCGGTAAGCCTTGATAATAGATAGTTGTTTCAAAAGTCAAAGGGCGGCGCTCATTAAGCACCATTTTTGCCTTGAAAATGTCATCGGCAAAATAGCGGTTATAATCCCATCCCGATGGAGTACCCTCGGGAAGGCCGAAATATTTCCGGGCCAGCGAATTGGCGGTGGTTATTTTCAAATGTTCATCCACGGATATCACCACTCCCGCGATTGAATCGTGAAGCGATTGCGATATCGCCTGCGCCCTATTTAGTGATTCACGAGCGATTTTCAAATTCTGATAACTACCGACCATCGCGAATGCAGCGAAGGTAACAATCAACAGAAACGCCACCATCAGCCAGACCTGCTTTTTGAAATTGGCGGTCAGTTCGCGATAGCCATACATAGACAAACCGATTCGGAACAGCCCTTTGAATTCGCCGCCCGAATCGAATTTTTGCACGATTTCTACCACTTCCCTATCTTGAAACGCCACGATGCGGGTAAGCGCCGAATCGACGGACAAGGCGCTGTTAAGAAATGGGTCATCCTGAATCCGGGTCATCTGGGAAATCTGTTTGGAGGCGAACACGATACCATCAAGATTTTGCAGTAGTATATATTCGATTCCGGCCTCGCGCGAAAGCTGGTTCAGCAGATACGACAGCGACAGCCGATAATTGGAATACTGGCCGATTTCCCACGGGTACACCATGAACAGAAACCGTTTATCATCTAAAGGCATCACCCCGAACAGGAATCGTTTATTTTGGGCGATATATATTTCGTAGATTATATCAAACGGCTGATCAAGTTTGGTCTTTTCGACAAAAATGTTTTGCAGGCTATCGAGCTCATCCGAAAGGGCTCGTTGTTCCAACCCCAGCGCTATTTGCGTTCGCTTGTCTTTGCTCCAGATTGCGGCGCGGGCCAGCCCGAGCTGCGCTGATAGCGTTTCTAAGAAATCATTATCATTACGGTAGCGTCTGCCGCCATTAGGGAAAAGCGTGGTGGCTTCTGCCAGAAGTCTATCCACGGCGATATCGGTCATCTGGCGGTCGGATTCGATAGTATTGGCGGCGGATGCTATCAGTACCCGGTTGAGGGCTCTTCCCTGTTGTGTCAGGCCCACCAGCGTGGCTTTCTGTCCGACTTTGGTGGTGATATAGCCGAATGCCGCCAGGATTATCGCCAGCGATATGAGAATCGCCAGAAGTAGGCGAGTGTTGAATAGCGAAAATGGTTTCAATCGTTGCGCCATTGGGGGATGATACAATCATTAATGGGGGGATGTCAAGGGATGAAGGGGTTCCCTCTCCCACCCGCCCATGGCGGACACCCTCTCCCAATGGGAGAGGGTCGGGGTGAGGGAGTCAATATTATCAATTAAACCGAGAATAATTCCTTGTGTTTACGATAACAATCATAACAAACTG
>JAAYTW010000367.1 GCA_012517955.1 Candidatus Zixiibacteriota bacterium
AGTGATGCCGCCAATATCCAAATTGACATCGGCGCAAGCCATGTACCATTTTATCTCAGGTTATACGGCCAAAATGGCCGGAACCGAAAGTGATGGCGGTACCGAACCATCGGCGATTTTTTCGCCTTGCTATGGAGCGCCGTTCATGGCGCTGCACCCATCCAAATATGCGAATTTACTGGAGCAACGGTTAAGACAACACAATGTCAATTGCTGGTTAATCAATACCGGGTGGAGCGGCGGCCCATACGGAGTTGGAAAACGGTTGAAAATAGCATATTCCCGCGCTATGGTAAAGGCGGCCCTAAAGGGCCAGTTGGAGAATCTACCGACAATAACAGACCCAATATTCGGTTTGGCGGTGCCGCAATCTTGTCCGGGAGTGCCGTCAGAGGCCTTGATTCAGCGCAATACCTGGTCTGACAAGAAAGCGTTCGATGAATATGCCCGTAAGCTGGCGGGGTTGTTTATCGAGAACTATAAGGAATTTGAGAAAGAGATGCCGGTTGAAGTTGGACAGGCAGGTCCAAGGGCCGGCGCAAGTTATTAATTATAAATATTAGTTGAAAGAGGCAAGCATGCCACTAGTACCACTTCACGAAATTTACGCCGACGCGAACAAAGACTATTTCGCGATTGGGCAGTTTAACGTCAACAATCTCGAGTTTATTCAGGCGGCCTTGGAAGCCGCGGTCGAGATGAATTCTCCACTGATTTTGGCGGCCTCCACCGGCGCGATTAAATACGCCGGTTTGAACTATCTGGTAGCGATGGTGAAAGCCGGTTCGGCCAAGATGTCGCAACGGGTGGCGCTCCATCTTGACCATGGCGCGACTTATGAAGACGCGAAGATGTGTATAGAAGGCGGATTTACATCGGTGATGATTGACGGTTCGCATTTGCCCTATGAGGAAAATATCGCTTTGACCAAAAAAGTCGCCGATTTGGCACATCAACATAACATTACCGTCGAGGCCGAGTTGGGCCGATTAGGCGGTATTGAGGATGATGTAAAGGTCGATGCGAAGGACGCCAACTTGACCGATCCCGACCAAGCCAAGGATTTCGTCAAGCGTTCAGGTTGTGATGCCTTGGCGGTCGCTGTCGGCACAAGCCATGGAGCATACAAATTCAAAGGCGAAGCCAAGCTTGATTTTGACCGCATAGAAGCCATTAAAAAACTGGTCGGCATTCCTTTGGTGCTTCACGGGGCAAGCGGCGTACCGACAGAACTAACCGAAAAGCTTACCAGGTTCGGCGGCAAGATACCGGGGGCCAAAGGTGTTCCTGATGAAGCCTATCGCCGCGCGATAAAGAATGGTATAAACAAGGTGAACATCGATACCGACCTGCGGTTAGCGTTCGTGGCCGCCGTTCGCGAAGTATTGGCCACCAAGCCGGAAGAATTCGACCCGCGCAAGATTTTGGGGCCGGGAAGAGCTTCGGTAAAAGAAGTGATAAAACAGAAAATGCAGATTTTAGGGAGCGCGGGTAGAGGTTGAGGCTATGAGTGAGGGAATTGATATCGGCGATTTTGGGGAAAATAGAACTATCAGACAAAGTAACAGGGCTAAAGGCGATAGATTCGAATTCGATAAGGAATTCGCCGAATTAAATAGGATTACTCTCGACCTGACATATATAGTCAATCAATCGCCATTCGGCGTTTTTATTTCCAAGAAAGAACTTGACGATATCGCCCCTCTTGTAGTTGAAAAATTCAAGCAGTTGACGGCCGGCGAGGGGGATTGCCGCGACGGTAATATCCCCATGCTTGGATGGCTGACGCTTCCAGACGAAATCAAAGCGGACCATATAGGAGAAATCAACAAACTCGCGGCGGATTTTCGGAAGAGTATTGACGTTTTTGTCTCGTTGGGAATCGGCGGTTCATATCTGGGTATCGAAGCGACTTTTCGGGCATTGACGCATACTTATTTCAACCAACTATCACGGCAACAACGGGGCGATATTCCCGAAATCTATTTTTTGGGACAGAATCTTGACCCTGATTTTTTCCGTGATACGCTTGATAATTTGTCGGGCAGAAGAATAGGAATAAATGTCATTTCAAAATCGGGAACGACAACGGAAACAACAATCGCATTTCGTTTACTGCGGACTCTATTAGAGAAAGCATCGCCCCGAACGGCCTCCAGTTTGATAGTCGCCACGACGGATAGGTCCAAAGGGGCTTTGCGGACGCTGGCCAATCAAAAAAGTTATAGAACGCTTATCGTGCCTGACAATATCGGCGGTCGTTTTTCGGTGTTAAGTGATGTCGGTCTTTTTGGATTGGCTGTCGGCGGAGTAGATATCGCCGAATTTGTCGCCGGATTTAAACATATGAAATCCCGACTGGCAAACCTCGAATTCTGGTGTAATCCGGCGATGGTTCATGCCGCCGTGAGATATCTGGCATTTAAAAAGGGAAAAAGAATTGAAGTTATAGCCTGTAATTCGACACATATTTATCAATTGGCTCGCTGGATGGAGCAGCTATTCCCGGAAAGCGAGGGGCATAAGGGTTACGGGATGTGGGTGTCGCCCTCA
>JAAYTW010000368.1 GCA_012517955.1 Candidatus Zixiibacteriota bacterium
CGCCATTTACAATCTGGCAGGGCAGAAGGTTATGACCTTGACGAGGGGCATTCAACAATCTGGTTTGCATCAAGTTATATGGGACGCTTCAAATGTCGCTTCGGGGATTTATTTTGCGAAAGTCGAAACTGATTATTTTTCCACATCCACTAGAATGCTTCTGCTGAAATAGTATATTAAGAGGAAAATATAAAGAATAAAGGCGGCCCGATTTCGAGTCGCCTTTTTAATTAACTAAATTTGCGATCACTAATATAACCCGTACTTGGCGATTCTATCCCGCAATGTATTCCGCGAGATTCCCAGAAGCTCCGCCGACCGCACCTGATTCGAATGGGTGAATTTCAAGGCGGCCGATATCATCGCTTTCTCCAGCGCCGAATTCAAGTGCTGATAAATTCTCTCGCTGGAAATACTGACTATCTTTTCGAAATTGCGATCGACCAGCTCCGAAAACATCTTGCAGTAATCTTCCTCGATAGTGGAAAGGTCCAAATCCATCTTTTCGGTATCGCCAGATAGTACCGGGAAATGCTCAGGAAGCAGAACATCTCCTTTGGACATGACCACGGCCGTGTGGATATTATTCTCGAGTTCGCGGACGTTTCCCGGCCAGGGATATCGCATCAAACCTTCCAGTGCCTCCTTGGAGATTTCCATATATTCGCGGTCGGTTTGATGAGCGTACTGGCGGATAAAATGGTCGGCCAGTAACGGTATATCGGCGCGACGTTCCCGCAAGGGGGGAAGGTATATCGAGACGACTTTCAGACGGTAATACAGGTCAACCCTGAATGTGCCGTCCTTAATCATATTAACCAGCGATTTATTGGTCGCCGCGATTATTCGAACATCCACCTTAATAGTAGTATTGCCGCCGATTCTCTCAAATTCCTGCTCTTGAAGCACACGCAGAACCTTGCTCTGGGTCAGAAGCGACATGTCGGCAACCTCATCCAAGAAAATCGTTCCGGCGTTACACTGTTCGAATTTGCCAAGTTTGCGGGTGTAGGCCCCCGTAAATGCTCCCTTTTCATGCCCGAACAACTCTGATTCCAGCAAGGTTTCCGGCAGGGCGGCACAATTAACTGAAAGGAAAGGTTTATCTGCGCGAAGTGAGTTGGCGTATATCGCTTTGGCGACCAATTCTTTTCCGGTGCCCGATTCGCCCAAAATTAACACCGAGGCATCGGTGGCCGCTACCTGCCCGATTATTTTCGCGATTTCCAGCATTTCCGAAGTCTTGCCGATTATCATCCCTTCAACGGCTTTCGGCGCCACGCTAAACGATGATAATCCCCGCATCGGCGACACCTTTTTGACCAATCTATTGACAATCCCCATCAGGCGGTCGATATCGAAAGGCTTGGTGATAAATTCATGCGCCCCCAGTTTCATCGCCTCGATTGCCGCTTCCGTGGAAACATATCCGGTCATGATTAGCACTGGCAGGTCTCGTTTGGCTTCCTTGATTTTCTTGAGGACATCCATACCCGAGAAATCAGGAAGGTTGACATCCAACATGACAAGATTGTAATCTTTGGCCAGAGCCAGATCCAACCCCTCCTGTCCGTTGCGGGCTATATCGATACTATATTTGAATTCGGCGAAACAATCCTGTAAAGCGTTTATTACACCTTTGTCGTCATCGACGACGAGGATACTGGCAACCGGTGATTTCGCGGTCGCGACTACGCTTTGTACTTGCTCGGCCATTGACATTCAATCCTTGCTATTTTTGAACACATGTTCGAGGATGAAACCAAAAGAGCGATTCGATTTCCTCGAACCATTCTATAATAATCGTATAGATAGTATCGGCAGCAATTAGACGCGGTTGTAGAATTTTTTAACAATTACTAAAGATAATATATTTCAGGAGAAACAGATGACTGTGCATATTGTTGCACAGGCATATGAGAATAATGAAATAGATATTGCCGAAAATTGCTCCCGAGCGGGAGGAGAATGTCGCTTATACTATCAGGCCGTTGTCGGTCGGTTACTTATCCTGTTTAAACCCTATATTTTTCTCTTCTTGCCCAAAGACCTTTATCTGACCAAAGTCCGTTTCATACTTTTTGATATTTTCTTCAAGAGTTTTATGAAGCATTTTGGCATGGGCGGGCGTCATGATAATCCGGGAATAAACTTTGGCTTTATTTACGCCCGGCATGACGCGGGCAAAATCGATAATAAATTCTTGCGGCGAAATCATCATGAGCGCCATATTGGAATATATTCCCTCGGATTCTTTTTCGGGTAATTCGACGCTGATTTGCCGCTGTTGTGGTTGATTTTCCATCATTTTCGTTCCTTGTTTTAACTTGCGTTGTTTTAACCATTTTAATATAATATTCGGCCATGTCAATAGAAAAGGCCCAAAATGACTAAAGCAAAAATAGATAAAATATTCGCGCGGTTCGCGAAACGCAGAATCCTGGTGGTCGGTGATTTGATGCTTGACCGCTATTTGATAGGTAACGTATCGAGAATTTCGCCGGAGGCCCCGGTGCCGGTCGTCGACATAAATAAGGAAGAGCACCTTCTGGGGGGCGCGGCCAATGTGGCTAAAAATATCGCGGCGCTGGGCGGAAAGGCGCACCTTGTAGGGGTTGTCGGTAATGATTCTTTCGGCAAGACCCTAAAAAAACTACTTATAGGTAACGGTTTTTCCGATAGCGGCATTTTTACCGATAGTGGCCGCCCCACGACTGTTAAAACAAGAATTATCGCTCATAACCAGCAAATCGTGAGAGCCGATAGAGAAAAAGCCGCCCCGATTTCCGACTTTCTAAATAATAAAGCGCTTGATTATATCAACAAACTCCTTCCAAAAACCGATGGTGTTATCATTTCGGATTATGGCAAGGGCGTGATTAATTACAGTCTGCTCACGACCCTAATTCAATCCTGCAACGAAAGAGGGATATTTGTATCGGTTGACCCGAAAGAGACTCATTTTTTCAACTACCGTAAAGTCGGAACTATCACCCCCAATCATCATGAAGCCGGTTTTGTGGCCGGCCAAAAAATAACCGATGATAAATCGCTTCTTAATGTAGGCTGGCGCCTGCTCGAGCAACTTGATGCAAGATCGATTTTGATTACGCTCGGCGAAAAGGGAATGGCGCTTTTTGAAAACGATTCGCGAGCGCCCGATGGTAAAGTGTTGACAAAAATACCGGCAATGGCTCGAAAAGTATTCGATGTTACCGGCGCGGGCGATACCGTTATCGCCACTATGACTCTAGCGGTTGCCGCAGGCGCGAATTTGAAAGAAGCCGCATTTATCGCCAACGTGGCCGCCGGCGAAGTCGTCGGCGAAATAGGTACTGCCCAAGTTTCTAAAAACAGGCTTTATGAATTGGTTCTGGAAAGACTTCAAGAATCGCGGTTATGAAGCCCTATGGGGATAATCGTTACACAAAATCAGATGGTAAGAATCAGGCTTTCTTTGCGAAAGCGGGGGAAAATCGTTATTTTCACCAACGGCTGTTTCGATATAATTCATCGGGGACATGTCGAGTATTTGGCCGAGGCCAAAAAGCTGGGTGATGTTCTTATTATCGGCCTAAATAGTGATAGTTCCGTGCGCAGGCTAAAAGGGTCGGGAAGACCGATTGTGAAAATGCCCGATCGTGCGATTATTTTATCGCA
>JAAYTW010000369.1 GCA_012517955.1 Candidatus Zixiibacteriota bacterium
GCGATTGCCGATGTGGTAATGGTCATGAAATCTTATACGACTGAAAATGCTGAAAATATTAAAACTACCGAACATAATCCCCTCCTGTTGATGTACCTAAATAATGTGTCGGAACATCGGCGATTTTGTGTATCGAATTTGTTACCGCCTGTGTTTCATTTTGAAACAGTGGCATAATTAAACGCAATGCCCCGTGCGTTTCGGTTTTATGACAACCGCTTGACATCCTCTTCCAATTTCCCTACTATCTCCCCATGGAAAATTACCGCCGCTTGGTCGACATCATGGCCCGTTTGCGCGGCCCCGACGGTTGCCCGTGGGATAAAGCCCAGAACCACCAGACCCTTAAGCCGTACCTGGTCGAAGAGACTTACGAGGTTATGGAAGCTATCGACTTCGGCAAACCCGACAAACTGGCCGAGGAATTGGGCGACCTACTTCTGCAAATCGTGTTTCATGCGCAGATGGCCTCCGAGAAAGGCGAATTTACCGCCGATGATGTCTGCGGCAAAATCGCCGACAAGTTGGTGAAACGCCACCCCCACATTTTCGCCGATCAGGTTAAACTCACTCCCGATGAAGTCCTGCATCGCTGGGAGGAAATCAAGCGCGACAACAATCTTAAGTATTCGGTGCTGGAGGGAATCCCTCGGGCGATGCCGGCGCTGTTAAAGGCCTACCGGATACAGGAAAAAGTCGGCCGTCTGGGTTTCGATTGGAAAAACGCCGGCGATGTGGTCGCCAAAATCAAAGAGGAAATCGCCGAATTTGAGCAGGCGCTGGCCGGTAATGATAAGCTAAAATTAACTGACGAACTGGGCGATTTGCTGTTTACGTTAGTGAATCTGTCGCGTCATCTGGGTTTGCGCGCCGAGGAAGCGCTCGACCAAACCAATCAGAAATTTATCCGCCGCTTCCAATATATCGAACGTAAATTGGCCGAACAAGGGAAAGCCCCCGCGCAAACATCGCTGGAAGAACTCGACGCCCTCTGGAACGAAGCGAAAACCGCAATCGAATAATTGTCTGTAACCCGCCGCTTGGGGCATGTTACTCGTTCGGTCGGGCTATTTTATCCCCAATTGCCATATCAAAAACGCGTATTCATCGGCTTTCTTTTCCATCTGCATGCCTAATGGCATTCCCCAGCCATGGCCGGTTTTGCGTTCCATGTCAAGCAAAATAGGCGCGTCGGATGACGTCGCGGCCTGCATCGCCGCCACCATCTTGCGGGGATGCATCGGATGAGTTCGCCAGTCAACCTCGCCGCTCTGGAACAATACCGCCGGATAGGCAGTCCCTTTCTTTACATTATGATAAGGCGAATACGCCAGAAGATACGGCAACTGCATCGCGTTTTCCGAACTGCCGTATTCGGGAATCCAGAAACGAGCGATATTGAAAAGATGGTAACGTACCATATCCAGAAGCGGGGCGCCGCAGATAACGGCCTTGAATAAATCCGGCCGTTGCACCATCGCCGCGCCCACCAGCAGCCCGCCGTTAGAGCCACCCGAAATGGCCAGCTTTTTCGGATTAGTATATTTGTTATCTATCAACCATTCCGCCGCCGCGATAAAATCATCAAACACATTCTGTTTATTTTCGAGCATCCCCGCCCGATGCCAGGCCTCGCCATATTCGCCGCCGCCGCGCAGGTTCGGCAGAGCATAAACGCCCCCCATATCGAGCCAAACGCATAACGTCGAAGAAAAATAAGGCGTCTCGTTGGATGTAAACCCACCATAACCATAAAGCAACGTCGGGTTATTGCCATTGAGAGCGACTCCTTTTTTGTTGACTATGAACATCGAAACGGGGGTGCCATCTTTTGATTTATACCACACCTGTTTGGCTTCGTAATCGTTTGGGTTTACTTTTACGGGGTATTGATAGTATTTGCTTAATTCATTCTTTTCGAAATCGTACCGGAAAATCGTTCCCGGACAGGTGAAAGATTGATAATAAACGAACATCTCCGGATCGTTCCAGCGCCCCGATATGGCGCCTACCGTGCCCAGCGGCGGAAGATTTAACTCTTGCTGGAACACGCCATCAAAAGAGTATATTTTAACGACCGAACAGGCGTTGTGAAGATATTTAACGACCAGGTGATTATTGATTATCGCGAACCCCTCAATTATATCATCGCTTTCGGGAATTATCGTTTTCCAGTTTTCTTTCTCGGGATGGAACAAGTTCACTGCGATAATCCGGTATTTCGACGCCCCATCGTTGGTCATCAAGTATAAAATGCTATCGATTATATCACCGGTATAGCGATAGTTGAATCCAGACACCAGCGGCTTGAACTCGCCCGATTGTGTTAAATCCCTATAATAAACCTCATTACCGCTGCTTGAACCGTAATAAGCGGTTACGATTAAAAAACGATTATCCCGCGATAATTGCGGTCCGATTCCAATCTCCTTAATATCCGGCCGTTCGTAGAAAAGC
>JAAYTW010000370.1 GCA_012517955.1 Candidatus Zixiibacteriota bacterium
AAAAAATGCGTGACTTCAATTTACCGCCTCCGCGGCACCTTACAAATCTATTATAGGATAATCAAGCAATATGGATTGTCAAGAATTATTAAGAAACGAATACCGCTTACTGATTCAACACATACACCTTGGTGTCAACCTGCCGCTTCAATATCTGCACCCTTTGCGCCACTGTCGACCGGTAATCGGATAGATACTGCGCTTTCACCGGCGGCATCGCCGGCAAAGTCATTTTCAGCGGATTCACATACTGTCCACCGCGCTTTACCCGGTAGTCCAGATGCGGCCCCGTCGCTTCCCCCGAAGACCCCACATAACCGATTATCTGCCCTTGCACGACCCGCTGACCGGGCATCGTGCCATCGGCGAATTTTTGTAAGTGGCCGTAGCTTGTGGTCATATCGAAATCGTGCTGGATCTCGAGATAATTGCCGAACCCGTGCACTCTGCCTCGGAAAATAACCGTACCGTCTCCCGCTGCAACTACCGGCGTCCCCGGCGCAGCCGCAAAATCAACTCCCAGATGCGGCCGGTATGTTTTCAGTATCGGGTGAAGTCTACGATATGAAAATCTTGACGTTATACAGCGATAATCCAAGGGGGATTTCAGCATCGCTCGGCGTAATGAATAGCCGTGTTCATCATAGTAGTCGCTGTAGCCGTCGGGATCAGTATATTGAAACGCCCGATATGGCTTTCCTGCCAGGATATATTCTACCCCCAAAATATCTCCACATCGAACAAAATCGCCATCGGAATAATACCCCTCGAACACGATCTTGAATGTGTCTCCAGGATTGGTATCGGTGAATAAGTCGATCTGACCGGCGTAGATTTCGGCAATCCTTGCGAACATGTTTGGATCAGGTAACACCTGCACCAGAGCATCCCACAAATCGGTCTCGACAACAGCGCCGGCGAATTCCACTCGCTTTTCGTTATGACCATCCCATATCTGATCCAGGAAATCGCCGCCTACCCTGTTCAATCTATACTTCTTATTATTTTTGGTTTTGTATTCGAAAGCAAGCACGCTGTCGGCTGATGTCAGATACACTTTGTATTCGTCCCCCGTTTGAGCCTGCTTCAAATCAAACAGCTTCGATAGCTTCGCGATAATCTTATTGACCGCTTCTGTGGGGATATCCAAACTTAGCAGGTCGGACATCAAGCTGCCATCTTTATGAAGCTTGCCGGCAATAACCGAGGCCACCCGAACATCGATAGATTGCCCCTCGTCCGCAACAAAACCCCGACTGCCTTTGATTAGCGTAAATCCGGTACTGATTATTATCGTGGCGAATACGGACAATCCAAGAATCAGTATTACCGGCAAAATCCGCTGATAATTCTGTTTCAATTGGCTTAAATTGGTTCTGTTGGGATTTTTTATCTGACGCTGAATATTATTTCTCCCCGAAAATATCCGCCTGGAATTTATAAATCTCAGTCCCTTTTTGTTTCCAGGTTCCCGGGGGAAGGCCGGCCTTTAGGCAGGTTTGATCTAAAAAAGTGTCCCGATCCCAATTATGCTCCACGGCCACCTGGGGCAACAATAAACCACTGGCATATCCTCTGACGATATACAGGCCGTCTCTGCCCACCTCGACTTCTCCCGGGTCTGTCACTTGTATCATCGGCGTTAAAACCGAAATCTCAAGTTCGACGTTCGGGTACTCTTTGGCCGACAATGGTTCAAATCGGGGGTCATGGAATGCCGCTTGAACCGCCATCTCGGCAATTGTCTCGTAAAGCGGCTTATATGCCCGTATATATCCGATACAACCCCTTAATTCACCGTCAATTGTGAGCGTTACGAAGGCGCCGCGTTTCTCTGCTAAAACCCCCTTATAGTCGGCTGGGTCAAGCGCCGTATGCTTGCCTTTTAGCTTGTCGGATATCGACTTACGGGCCAATTCCAGGAGTTTTTTCTTGTCGGCGGCGGATAGACCAAAATCCGCCCCTGAAGCTATATTGGTCTCGATGTCTTCACTGTCTTTGATTTCATAAACCTTGGCGCTTTCTTTGCTTTCATATACGACTGCCGCCAAGTACCCTACCACTTGGGAGCTGTCGCCGGTAACATCGCCGGAATTGGCGTAACGCACAACTTGCGCCCGATTCGCCCCCAATTTCTTCGCCGCAATCATCATGGATACTATTGGCCCGCCGCCGCATGCTTCGACCTTTTCCGAATCGAGCCCGCGCAACAGCCCTTTGTAATCGTAATTGCTGATATAATCCGCCACGCCGCCATCTAGCCGCTTAGCGGTTTTGTAATCGTGGAAATGCGATAAATCCGAACTGGCCACGATTAGCACATCCTTGCGCCCCTTGCAGGCCTGATAGATTGCTTCCGCCAGGTTTTCGCAGGTGGAATCGCTCTGTTCCCCCATCACGATAGCCACCAGCTTGAAATCGCTTAAGACCGTTTTCAGAAACGGCAGTTGCACTTCCAGTGAATGCTCTCCGCCGCGCGCCACTATCCGATGGCCCGATTCAGATAGCTTGATATTTTTGTATGACCCAATTTTCGCCGACAATTCCTTGTCGATTTCGATTTCCCCCAACGGTGTGTTGTAGGCATCGCCCGGATATACAGCCGCTCCAGGGAACGCTTCCACATGACAGGGCGATATGACTATGACATCGGCGTAATCCAAGCCCTGGATAGCCTTGTAAGCGTAAGCCGCCACCTGTCCCGAATACATGTAGCCGGCGTGCGGGGCCACCAGTCCGAATATCTGCCCGGCGATTTCCGGCTTGTCGGCTTTGGCGAACAGCTCCGCCAGATTTTTGGCTAAGGTTACCGGCTGTCCGGGGTAGAATTGGCCAGCCACCGCGGGTTGTCTTATTTGTTTGTTCATATCAGCCTCCAGAAATGGGGCGTTAACGATGCTTGATGCCCAGGTTAGAAATGCTATGATTGCCAGTTTGTTCATGGTTAAATAATAGAGCAAG
>JAAYTW010000371.1 GCA_012517955.1 Candidatus Zixiibacteriota bacterium
GAGCTAAATCTCCTGCTATTTTGTTAAAACCAAACTTTTCTTCAACCTACTCCGATATTCTTTTTAGCCCACGACCGGGATTGAACCGGTGACCTCGTCCTTACCAAGGACGTGCTCTACCAACTGAGCTACATGGGCATAAAATAGCCAAATAGAGAAGGACACACTTCTCTAAGTGACAGACACGCAATATAAAATTAAGCTTTTTGCTGTCAAGCACTTTTTTACTCAGTAACAATATTTTTTACCTGATTGGCAAATCTCTTGCTCAAAAAAACCCGATATATCAATCAACCCTATGATATTCAACCGATTCCTTCAATCGTGG
Organism: Candidatus Zixiibacteriota bacterium; assembly: GCA_012517955.1. Taxonomy (GTDB): domain Bacteria; phylum Zixibacteria; class MSB-5A5; order UBA10806; family 4484-95; genus JAAYTW01. Next base: position 329 of record JAAYTW010000371.1, read on the forward strand.
CGGTGTATACCTAATTAATATACAACAAAGCTATTGTCTATGAAGTGCACAAAAATAATATCGCTAAAACAAAAGGTTAATTATGCCATATGAATATCAAGCTAATCATAAAAAAAGCCGGAGAAGGGAATCGAACCCCCGACCAGCTGATTACAAATCAGCTGCTCTACCACCTGAGCTACTCCGGCATCGTTTTTCGCCGATATTTTACTCCATCGGCGGCGCATAATATAATGTTTAGCCCGTTATCGGTCAAGCTCAATGAAAACAAATAATATAAATTCAATCGGCTACAATTCTAAAATAACCGATCGCGGCTAATTATTCATGGCAAATTCCATCAAAGTATCCGCGTCTTTATAACGACGGCTATTGGATGGTGCTCCAAGCAGAACCGCGGTTATCGGCTTCCCCGAGTCGTCAATTGCGTTGAGCGCCAGGCAATATCCCGACTGGCTTATATAGCCGGTTTTCCCGCCGTTTATATTATGATTGCTGAAAAGCAGTCTGTTGGTGTTATAAATTGTGTGCGTGATATTCTTGTTGAGAGGTTTGAATTGATAATTGCGTTTGGCGCATATTTCGCCGATTATTGGATTATTAAACGCTTTCCGCGCCAGTTTCACATAGTCAGATGCGGTTGACATATTGCCGGCGTACAATCCGGTGGGCTCCACAAACTGCGTATGTTCCAAGCCGAGCCGATATGCCAGGTTATTCATCAAGTATACGAACTTTTCCATCGAATAGCCGGTGGAACGGGCCAAAGCTCTGGCGGCTACGTTATCGGAACGCATCAAACACATATGCAAGCAATCTTTAAGCGTTATAGTTTCGCCGGTGAAAAACTTTGTCCGGCCGGCCCCCTGTTTATCGGCGGAAGTGATAGTGACGGTGCCGTTTAAATCGGGGTTGCATTCCAAAAAAACCAAAGCCGTCGCGAGTTTGGTCAAACTAGCTATCGGTTGCTGATTATCCTGGTTTTTCGCGTATAGAACTTTACCGGTTTCGGCGTCGACAACAATCGCCGATCGGGCCGCCACCTTAAGATTTTTGGGCGTAAAATTATCCCACACCAACGACATAACATTGGAATCCTTTGAAGTAGAACCGGCGTAAGCGTATTTTGAATCACCGTTTTTCGACGATATATGATAAGAATATACCGCCGATACAACCCATATGATAATCAATATAGACAAAACTTTGACCGTTCTGGTTTGAAATACATTTCCCATCTTAAAACTCCAACTGCATCATTTCCATCATCATTTTGGCGTTATGAACCGCCTGGCCGAGATGGCAATTGTTAAAGAATAAATAGACCTTCTCGGTTTTCTCCCTTAACCTATCTATCCTTTTAATCCAATCGGCTAATTCCTCTTTTTTATAAGAGTAATTGTAACGGTCGCTGCCGGAACGCGGCTGCCACCAGTCCATGGCGTTACGGCCATGAAACCGCACATACCCGATGTTAGTGGTGGCTTCGGCTTTGGCCGGGAATAATCCCTCCAGGCAAGGTTCGTCAACGCTGCAGAAACCGATACTGTTTTCGCGTAAAGCCGAATACACTTCAAGACGATCCCAGCTGGCATGCCGAAACTCCACATACAATGATATATCGCCAAAAAAACTTTTGCTGTCAAGCAGGTATTGTAAATTCGGCTGAGAAAACTTAAAAGCATAAGGGAACTGCGCCAGGTAGCCTTTCAGCATCCCTTTTTCAATTAAAGGTTTCATGGCTTCGGTTAAAGCCGCCAAATTCCGCTTTAAATCTTTGCGTGTGTGCGTGAACGATTGATGCGTTTTGACCATGAACTCGAAATCATCCGGCACCTTTTTTGCAATGTTGAAAAATACCGTTGGATGAGGAATTCTGTAATAGGTTGAATTGATTTCAACGGCGCGAAAATGGTCTTTATAGTAATCGAGCATCTTCCCTTTGGGCAAACCTGGCGGATAAAACGGTCCGACCCAATCGGCGAACGAATAGCCAGAGGTTCCCACTATTATTTCGCATTCGCTCATTTTATGGCTTTAGGTTTTTGGAAACGCACCGCGCCGCATTTCGGGCAAATCCATTTTCGTTGTTTATGGAACACCCGTTTTTGCTCCTTCATGGCGAGATGGCACTTCCGACATTGCATGTTATTCGCCTTACTTAAATAATCCGATTTTCGTACCGCGCCTCATTCGCCGATTCTCATCCGATTTTGATTAGGTGCAGCCAATCGCGCAGAA
>JAAYTW010000372.1 GCA_012517955.1 Candidatus Zixiibacteriota bacterium
CGCTGGATTGTCATAGACAGCCTGATTGAATCGACGCCGTCAGCCTGGCATAAGGATATCAACCTGACCATAGTTGACAGCAGTATCGTATGGGGATTTCAATTGGATACATCATATGTAGGCAACGGCGTGCAGGTGGGCAGAGTGGTCGGCGGCGGCAATCTGGCTGTGATGCTCGGTTTGCGGCCGGGCGATATAATCACGAAAGTTGGCAATCAAGTAATAACGAACAACGTAGCGTTCGAAAAAGCCAAAGCCGCTATCAAGCGCGGGCAGGATATTAGCGCGATGGTGATACGAAACGGGCAGGAAATTCCGCTTGCCTGCCATATCCCCGAACCGACAAGCTACGAATTGTTCGATCACAAACGCCTTTCGGGAAAAGTGAATGCTACTTATGCGGCTAACAGAATAGATATCGAATCATCGCGAGTGGGAAAAATGCGGGTGCTGGTTCATCCGGACATGATTCGTCTCGACCAGCCTCTGATAATCCGGCTTAACGGAAAAGTAGTGTACAATAAAGTTGTCAAGCCGGATTTGGAATTTCTGCTGCGATATTTTCTGGAAAACCGCGACCGGAAATTAATCTACATCGCACAAATTGAATTGCCATAAGTTGTGGCCAGATGCATTTTATAGGCGGTGCGATATATCGTGCCTGAATCCTGTGAGGACAGCCCGCGGATTGCCCGGATACAGGATATTATTAAAACCCAAATAGTATTATCCTTCGGGCCGGCTTGCGTTGTTACACCCGGTTACTTTTATTTCTTTGGAATAACGGTCAATCTATAATCCGGAATTTCTCCATCCAACAACCTTTTATCAAGACTGAAAGAAATCGTCTTATTCTGCTGATCCCAATAATCCGGGCTAGGGGAGAATCCCAATACATATTTGGCCAGAAGCGTGTTGGTGCGATAATCGTATAACCCGATTTCATCGGGGCCGAATGGAATTCCATATGTTTCGCCATTATATGACATCAATTGTACCTGTTCCGCGAACAGGCGACTGCGATAGGCTTTACCGATTTTAATGTCTCTCTGTTTAAACAGGATCGTTCCTCTGGCGAGATCTTTCTTTCCTTTGATTATGAAATGATACGTATTGCCGGTTATACTCAGAAAAATGCTGAATAGCGAATCGTCGATTATTGGCGGATCATCCCATTCCATCCTGCGAACTGGTTTTATCCCGCAATACTCATATTGCCTGGCCATATCCGTTGCGCCTTTTTCCAAATCAACCCAGGTTACTCCGTACAGTGTTTCTATCTGCGCTTTGACATCGCTTTCGCTATATGCCATTATCTTACTATTAGATCCCGACAATTCTCTGTAAAGCTGCTTATACTTTTCCATGCCGTAAGTCTCAATAAGATATTTCGAAAGAAGTCCGGCATAGGCATAAGCGATATCCTGACTGCCGATTTGCCCATGGAATCCCGAATATGTCAGCATATCGGATAACTTCGCCATATCCAGAGACAGGTTGATTTCCCCGAAATAAAATATCGCCGGCGCCGATTTGCCCCAGCGCCCGCCCAGATATACAGCTAATCCTTCCTGAATAAACGGCGCAGTATACAGAGGTAATTTCTGCAGATCGTAATTTATCAGCAGATGGACGATCTCGTGCGGGTGAGGCAAATACTGGGTGATTATGGCATCGTACTGAAAATTCGCCATTCCTTTGGTGGCGAATCCGGTCAGCGACTTAATTTGTTGTTCATTTGCCAGATAATAATCGATTCCCACCCTTTTTATCGCTTTCATTTTTTCAGCAGAAATTCCCAATGTTTTGCCAGTCGATTCGATAAACTCGTTGGCTATATCTATCGCGTAATTGTTCAAAAGACTCGAATCGGCGTAATGTATCCGCAGATAATCTTTGCTGATTACTTTCCAACCTCGTGTTTCGGCATATAACGATGAGCACAGCCGCCAGCCGCTTTTAGTGTTGATAGCGTGATATGTATAGGCAATCGTATCATTTTGCGAGTATACCCTGATATCTATGGTCGCTTTGTCGTTTATTATTTTCGGTTTATCGATATCTAAAGATAGCAAGCCACTTTTGATATTATCCAGATGAAGCGTCAGGGGAGAGGCGCAATCGTATTTGGCAGGATAGCCGATATATTCGATTCCCAGCAGTTTTGATTTAGTGATTTCCTCCCCAACCCAGTAACTTTCAGCTTTTTCCCATTGCCCGTCTTTAAGCGCTGCTACATATTCGTCGAATATTTTATCAGCCTCTCCGAAAGCAATAGCGCTGAATCCGCACAAACTGGAAACGATTGCGGCAATACTCAAAACCGATTTCATGACACCCTCGATTTCATGTCTGCCAACATCATCCAAATATTACTTTGTCATCCGCGTAGGGGCGTATAGCTATACGCCCCTACGATATTTCGGTATTTTCCTACACCGTCAGAAAACCTTTTTTTGTTTTTCGTTGTGCGTCAGGATGGAGTTGCGTTTAGCGGACGACATCCTGACGCTCTGTATACTACGCATTCGGTGCCCCTCCGCTCCGCGGTGGGTTCAGATAATCCATCCTGTGAACCAATCCTATCGCTCGCGTAGGGGCAAAGCGTACCTCGCTCTTACGATTTTTATTTGCGTCGTTTTATAGTGCGGTCAGGTCTCCGCACCTGACCGCGAGGCCCGTCTGGCACGGAGACCCGACGGCACCCGAAATAACATCCCCTTCTTTTCAATCTTGAGATTTATTTTTTTTATTTACTTGTTTCCAAATATATAACCCACAAAGGAAAAATCCAGCTGAAAATGCCAGAAAAAATAGAACAATCCCCTTAATGGCTATTATTTGGCTATAAAGGGCATAATCAGGCATACGCAACGCGTATATGACTAATGTAGCGTACATTTCGTTGTGCGTCAGGATGGAGTTGCGTTTAGCGGACGACATCCTGACGCTCTGTATACTACGCGTTCGGTGCCCCTCCGCTCCGCGGTGGGTTCAAATAATCCATCCTGTGAACCAATCTATCTATCGCGTAAGGGCAAGGCATGCCTTGCCCCTACAATTTTAATTTGCGTCGTGTTCTATCGCCGAATAAACTCCTCCACCTCATCCAGACTCGGAATCCCCAATCTCCCGCCGGGTCGGCGACATTTCAACGCCGCCGCCGCGCAAGCATATTTTACAATTGCCGCCATTTTCCAATTCTGACATAGTCCATAAATATACGCCCCGTGAAATACATCCCCAGCACCCGTTTTCATAGTGCGGTCAGGTCTCCGCACCTGACCGCGAGGCCCGTCTGGCACGGAGACCCGACGGCAC
>JAAYTW010000373.1 GCA_012517955.1 Candidatus Zixiibacteriota bacterium
CCCGCCGTGATATGCATGGCGCTGACCAAGCACAGCCCCTCTTTGATTCCCGACTTGCGCAGTTGTTCTTCGACCAGATTGGTTATCAGAACATATTCGCGCTTGTTTTTGGTGTTAAACCAGTGGTAGTAAGTGTGGGATTTCATGTGTATTTTTTAGGTCAATACCCCTGTGGTCTTGACGTTTTTATTATATTTTCAAATTATACGTTTGGCGGCCGGCATCACCGCCGCCCCTACAGAATTCGTGCACGATATATCGTGCCCCTACGCGAATACTACCCTTCCATCGCTACGTGCGCGAACACTTTGGCATCCCCTAAAGTATTCGAAATCAGGGCGTATTCGTTCGGCTGATGAGCCACCTCGAATATCTTCGCCCAAACCGCCGCCGAATAACCGGCCCGACGGAATATCGCCGCCACTGTGCCGCCGCCGATTCCGTATGAATACGGCTTGACGTTATAGACCGTCTCGATACCACGCATCAGGGCTTTCACCACCGGCGAATCCGGCGAGGTGGCCGGAGCGGCCTCGGCCCGTTGCCCATGCGACATGGTGATAGTCACACCATCACTTTTTTCGATTTCATCGGCCCAACCGCGAATCCGCGCCTCGACTTTGGCCAGCGGATATTTCGGCAACACCCGGCAATCAATATAGAAAACGTCATCCCCCGGGATAGTGTTTATATTGGGCACATTGGCTTCTTTCTTGGTCGGTTCGAATGTCGAATAAGGCGGTTCGAACAACTTATCCCGGTCGGAGAATTCTTTGTAGAGCTCGTCTAATTTCACCACCAACTTGGAGGCCGCCCGGAAAGCGTTCTTGGCCAAATCGGGACGAGACCCATGAGCCTGTACCCCCTTGGTGGCGATTTTTATCCAGGAAATCGACTTTTCGGCCACTTCGATAGCCGCGCCGTCCGGCAGACCAGAATCAGGCACCAGGATATAATCATCTTTTCCGAAAATCCGGCCGTGATTGTTCAACACGTAAGTGATTCCATAATCCGACCCGACTTCCTCATCGGCGACAAACAGCAAACAAAAATCATATTTCGGTTGGATTTTGGCTTCGACCATAGCCAGCGCCGCTATATACGATGCCACCAGCCCCTGATGATTATCCTCCACGCCGCGGCCGATAAGCTTGTCGCCATCGACTTTAAGCACAAACGGGTCTGATTGCCAAAGCGATAGTTCGCCCGCGGGCACTATATCCAGATGGCTCATCACCCAGACTTTGCGCGATGAATCTTTGCCCTTGATTCTGTAAACCAGATTTGGGCGTTTGCCGGAACTCACCCGCGAATCGGGGGCATGATAGGTTTCCGGTTCGGGAAATCCCTTCTTTTTCAGGTAATCCATGAGCGCTTCGGCTTTTTTCATTTCGCCGTCACCTTGGTTTTCCGGGGCCAAAGCTGGAATAGAAACCAGCAATTTTTGGATTTCAATAACTTCGTTTTTATAACCGTCTATCCGTTTGAAAACTTCACTGGTCATTGTCCGACTCCTTTAAAATATCGCCATAATCGTGAATCATCTGCGGCGGGACTTTTCCCAAACATCTCAAATAAGTGTAGAGGTTCCCCCGGTGATGAATCTCTTCGTCTATCGCAACCTGAATCAATATTTCTCCCGATAATTCCCCGAACGGAGTTGGGCGCACTTTCATGAACCTGCCGTCCGGTTCTTCAGACAACAGTTCGATAGTTTTACGATTTTCCAGTTTCAACTTGTCGCGAATCATTTCTTTCTCGAAAAGATTGTGAGTCATCTCGGGCGGCTGTTTCCATTCATCAGTCAAAAACCCTTCGCGGATATATATCTCCACCTGGATTATATGTTTGAACAGTTGTGAGACGGTCATTATTTCCGGAGCCGGCCGAAAATCGAACGAATCAGCCGGAAATTCATCGAGAAGTTTTAAAGTTAGCCGCCTGACATTGCGCCAGTAGCGCAGCATGTTTTTCTTATCCATGATATCCATCCCCGCCGCCCGGCTCAAAACATGAAATTAAAAAAGATCCAGCCAGGTTATTGCGGCGTCTTAAACATACGCGAATGTATAAAAATATCCTGAACAAAACAAGCCCAATGTATGGACTTAATGGTATTATGTGGGCACCGAAAAATCAAGCCTTGGCTGCAATAAAGCCGACATTAAACAATTTCTGGCTGAATTTGAATCCTTATACTGCTCTCCACCAATAATAAAATTATAATCACTCAACTAATCATCTGGTCCGGATATAGCGGAAGTTTCATCGCATTCCGCCAGTTTTTTTCTGTAGTATTCTAAAACCGCCGATTCTATCATCGCCCGCGTTTTGGAGTTAATCGGGTGAGCTATATCCTGATACCGTCCGTCGCCAAGCTTTCGCGACGGCATCGATACAAACATCCTCTGGCCGTTATCAATAATTTTGAGGCCCTTCACGACAAAAGCGTTATCGAATGTAATGTTAGCAAATCCTTTGAGAAGGCCGTCATTACGAAGAGATATTTTTATATCGGTAATCTCCAAGTATCCTCCACAACGCGTCCTGGTGATTATAATACCGGCACGGTGGAACTAAATAATCGGCTGCAACACTATAGGCTTGCAGATAAATGTCCGAAAACCGTCAGCCGATAAACGCGCCGCTATCGATTCCAACCGGCGACCCTGTTCGAATATACCGAACATCGCCGACCCGGACCCGCTTATCGATACATAAAGCGCTTTCTCATCAATTAGTTGCTTCTTTACCCTCGACAAATTATCGCTAACCGCGAAGACCGTCTCCTCGAAATCATTGCCGATTTTTTCTATCACACGGATAATATCGGCAATATCTGTCCGCTTGTCCAAGATTATATTTCCCGGATTTTTTGTCAAGCGAATTTTGGCGTTCTGATACGCCCAACGAGTGTTTATTGAAATTTCTGGCTTAACAATCAACACCTGATAGTCAATCGGCAAATCGATAGGCTCTATGATATCCCCAATGCCGGTTGCCCGCGATTGGCCGGTTCCCAAAAAAAAGGGGATATCCGCTCCAAGCAAAGCCATCCGTCTCTTAAGCTCAAAACGCTCCAATTTCAATCCATACAGCTGCATCAGACCTCTGACCACAAAAGCTGCGTCAGCCGATCCCCCACCCAACCCTGCCCCCGTTGGGATATATTTTTTCAGGATTATTTGCGCGCCGGGATAATCGACCATCTCGGATACTATTCGGGCGGCCTTATAAGCAAGATTATCTTTTGGTTCTATTTCCGACAGACCATCGACGGTCAGCTCAATTCCGTCGGATTTCTTCAAAATCAGCTTATCGTAAAGGCTTACTGTTTGCATCAGCGTATCGATATCATGATAACCGTCCGGCCGTTTTCGAATTATCTTTAGGTATAAGTTTATCTTGGCCGGTACATTAATTTCTATTTCATCGACGTCGATCATGCCTGGCAACCCAATAAAAACCGATGACCCGCTCTCTTGGACACCCTTCTCCGCGCAAGGTTGTTTGAATATCTGATTATTTGTCAATATATGCCCTTTTAATACTATTGCAAGTGTCATGTTCAATAAAACGATAATTCGGGCGATTTATTGATGAAAAATTTGCTCCCGAAATTCCGATATTTATCGTATAATAACCAATAAACGGTTCCGGCCCTGAGCGCGGATACTAAAGATGGATAGGGAAAGGCAAAAAGCATGAGAGCGTTAATTACCGGTATAACCGGTCAGGATGGGTCTTATCTGGCGGAATTTTTGCTTGGCAAGGGTTATGAGGTCTGGGGGATGGTCCGCCGGAGTTCAACCGAAAATTTCGATAGAATAGAGCATATCAAAGATAAAATCACTCTTCGACAAGCCGATTTATTGGACCAGCTTTCTATCGTCGAGCTAATCGATGAATGCCGTCCTGATGAGGTTTATAATCTGGCGGCCCAATCGTTCGTGCCCACCAGTTGGGCTCAACCGCTATTGACGGGTGAATTCGATGCCTTGGGAGTCACTAAGGTCTTGGAAGCAATCCGATTAATCGACAAAAAAATAAAATTTTACCAAGCCTCATCATCTGAAATGTTCGGTAAAGTTAAAGAAGTCCCCCAAACCGAAAACACGCCCTTTTATCCGCGTTCGCCCTATGGCGTGGCCAAGGCTTATGGGCATTTTATCACAGTCAACTATCGTGAAAGTTATAATATTTTCGCGGTATCCGGAATACTTTTCAACCATGAATCGCCCCGGCGCGGCCTGGAGTTTGTAACGCGGAAAATATCGCATGGCGTGGCCAAAATCAAGCTGGGCTTGGCGGATAAACTCGAACTTGGCAATCTCGACGCAAAACGCGATTGGGGATTCGCCCCGGATTATGTCCGGGCTATGTGGCTGATGCTTCAGCATGATAAACCGGATAATTTCGTGGTGGCCACCGGCAAAAATCATTCAGTCCGAGATTTTTGCGAGATTGCTTTTGGTTGTGTAGATCTCGATTACAAGAAGTATGTCGCCACCAATCCGGCTTATATGAGACCAGCCGAGGTCGATATCCTTCTCGGCGATCCGTCCCACGCCAGAAAAACATTGGGTTGGGAACCCGAAGTCAGTTTCGAGCAGATGGTGAAGATTATGGTTGAAACCGATTTGAAACGCTTGACAAAATAATTCCAAAATCAAAAAGGAGCTGGTCAAACGGCTCCTTTTTATCATTCTTTATCGGTTTTATCTCCGTTTCAAATTCAACGGCCGGGCCGCATCGGTAACGGCATCTATTTTGACGGCAAAACTACTACGGCGCGCGATATCCTCGTCAGTAACATAATGGACGTCCAATAACCCTCCCGTCCGATATCCGGTTTGCATAAAGTTCATTTCATCCAAACATAAACTCCAGCCATGCATCCAGGTTTTCAGCAATTCGAGTTGTTTTTCCGTGCCGTGAAAATGCACAAGCAAATCAATATCGCTTCCAGGGCCGGCGGTGCCGTTCTTTGTACTTCCGAAAACATACATCCCGCGTACCCCCATCGCCTCGGCATCAATCTGCGCCGCGATATTTTCCGCCATCCGTAACCGCCAACGCCAGTAATTTTCGGGATGTTGCTCTTCACGCTCGACGGTTTGCGTCTCCAACATGGTTTCCGCCCGTGGGGACGTCAAATAGGCTATGGCTTGTTCCAAGTCGGCATTCATCAAAACATGAAGAATTAAACCGCCGGTCGTTTTGGGAACATCAATAAGTTTAACGACATCGGTTAAATACTTGTATTCTGGCAATACTTCGGCCAGTATATTTGGGGCTTTCGCGAAAAATCCCTCGTTAAACTTGGTGCTAGAATCATCAGGATACAGCGGTAAATAGCGAATCCTGGCCTCAACCAAATCTTGGAAAAAATGCGTCCCGAACGATAAATCGGGAACATAATTGCCTTTTTTCCTCGCTATTTCTATCATAACGGACGTGTTATTGATATCCGAATAAGTAACACTGACACCTAACTTGATATCGCCGCGGCTGCCCCAGCGCCCCGGTCCCATCAAGATAAACTGGCGTTTTGGAAGCAGCTTGTTTAAAGCGCCGACCGCCCTTCCGACGTCAATCATTTTCGCCCTATCGGCTATATCGCCATAGGCGAATGGATCCACATAAACGATGTGAGTTATATCTGGAACCCGGCCGTTTGAAATAAACTTGTTGGCCGTAAATATAATACGATCCTCGGCGATATCTTTGGGGATGGGCGACGCGATATCGTCATCGGAATAGCTTTGGGGACGGCATTGCAGTAAATAAAAATCCTTGCCGTCACAGGCGAACTCGATATCCACAGGGGTCCCGAATTTTTGCTGAAGCAGTTTAGAAAGGGCCCTGGCTTGGTTGATAAACGGTGACCGTTTTACCAACCCTTCAAAGGTGACAATAAGCTGGTCCTTTTCGAAATCGATACCCATAGATGGGGGCGTACGAAGAGTATCGCCGTCATAAACCGATACGATTTGATTTAGAAGAGGATATTCATCCCCGTACTTCCGAAGCAGCTCATCTATCGATATCGTTTCGAAAGTGTTGGTTTCAAGATTGATGACGTCGATATGTTTGGGGGCGTAACGCACCATCTCTTCCGCCGTAACATTGACTCTTAGTTCGGGTTGTCCCGGAGCAATCAGCACCGGATAATCGTCGCTGACTCTATCAACGGCCCGCGTGCCTAAACCGGCCACGATTCGAATCAACCCATCATCGCGTTTGATCCGCGCCGACCAGCGAAACTCGTTGTTACTGAAAAGCACGCCAGCATAAGCCGGCATATAGTACGGGCCGACCCTTGTTCCAACCACTTCCTGGATCATTATCCCCATCTCTTCGTGGAAATCCAGAAGACCGCGTTCGGTACGATATTCGATAGGGTCAGGACCGAATGTTGAGGCGTAAACTTCGGCTATCGCGTCAACCAGGGCATCTATACGTTCCTGTTTGGTTCCCTGATTGGCCAAAAACAGACTCTTATATTTGCCCGAAAAAGCCGCCCCCATTCCGTCTTCCAATAAACTTGAGCTGCGAACGATTAACGGTTTATCCTTAAAATCATCAAGAGCCACGGACAAACTCTTAATCACTTCCGGCGGAAAGTATGAATTCTTGAAAGTCTGCACGATATTGGGATACTCGAGACGAACTTGATTTATATCCTTATACTTCTGTTCGGTAACCTCGTCCAGATGGTTATAATGCATAAAATGCAGCAGCATATCCGATGTCATATACCAGGTCTTAGGCACTTTCAGGCTTTTAAATGTCTCATCGTCACGGCTGCTTTTTTTAACAATCCGTTCGGCCAAATACAAACCGGCGCTTTTACCGCCCAGATTGCCATGACTGTCCGGCGCGAATATCACATTATTCAGCAGCTCATAGAAATCGGTGACATCAAGATAGTGCTTGGCGATATTGATATATTTAAGGTTATCCGAAAAGAACCTTCTTATCAGGGCGACATTAACGCCTTTGCGTATCGATGGGGACAGCTCAATATCGGGCGGGGCGTTGTGCTTATAGCGACGGATCGCCTCCGACACTTCCGATAGATTCAGATTGCGATTGACCACCCTCATCAAAAAACTGAACTTATCTTCTTGGATCCATTTCTGAACCAATGATAATATCTCGCCGTCGCTTAAGTTATCAGCGGCTATTTTAAAGGTTTCATCGCTTAAAAAATCGCTAAAATACAACAAGGTGCTTTTCTGATAAGGTCGGTTCGAATCAACCATCAGGTCAACTTCGGCCTTCGATTGATCTGGGTTGTAATATTCAAGTAATTTTTTAGCGACCTCTATGCCGCTCCAGCAAAGATGATTAAGCATTTTATGAGATATTTTAAGATAGAGATTACGGTCTGTTTGACGAAGCAGATCGATAACAACCCGCCATTCTTCCTTCTGATGTTCCGACAGCTCCTGTTTGGCCGCCTGCATCTGGGTGTACAGATGCTTCATCATGTGATATGTTATAAAATGGCCGATTCGCTCGGCAATAGTTTCTATCAATTTGGCTTCTTCTTTTAAAAACGGACCGTGGTCGGCCTGCGGCATCTCTTTAGAATAATTGATTACAAGCCTACCGACCGGTTCATCATGAACTTTGATATCGGCCGACTGGCTCCAAGGCGTATCCGTGTAATTAGGCGATTTATAAACCGAATCTTCGATAGTTAATTTTACTTGACACAGGTCGGGATACTGCCAACCGGGGGGAATGGCCTCGATTATCCCGTTACAAACATCATCGAGTATAGCATCGGGTTGATTAAGCAATTCCTCGATTTTATAAAGGCAGTTTAATTCCTTAGCCCGCTCCTGTAAAAACCAAACGAGCTTATCGGCCGGTTTGATATAATCGCTCATTGTAATATCACTCCCCGTCTGTTTCTCCCATCAATTTTTATCTTTAAAGACGCCGGCGGTCTTACCTGCCGGACAAATTGGGTTTCGGCAATCGTCTTTTGTTTTTCAATCCATTCCCATTTGATTCCATATGGGTCCGAATGCCGAACCGAAAAATACCCGACTTGAAAGCTAATCACATTATGAAAAAAATGGGACCCTTGGCTTAATTCCACGTTCATATCCGGAAGCGACACTTCCACTATAACTTTCGCGCCCGAGATATTGGACCATTCAACGGGGATACCGAATGGCGGGTCGGTCGTGCCCAGTCTGCCATAAACTATCAATAGATAGGCGCGGTTTTCTTCCACCAACTTACGATTTATACTGTTTAGATCGGCGGCGATAATTCTGCTTTCCCGTTCATCGAATTTTGAGGTTTTCAAATATACTATATCCTGAATATTATTTACCAGTCCGTTTCCCAAAACTTCATCGGATGCCGCTATTACGCCCGGGCCGGCCATCTCATTTTCATCGACCTCTATTCGCAAATCGGATACGAACATCGGCCGCACCTGTAAAAAACCGAACCGGGCCGGCTCTTCCCCCTCGGGGTCAAGGCTGACCGCGAATTCGATTTCAACCTCACGCCCCAACGTGGATTCACATAGTTTCAATAGTTCTTTCAATAAATCGTTAATCGGGAATTGTCTGTATTGAAGAACGGGAGCAAAAGTCACGATTCGCGGCCCCTGCCCGCTGACGCCTACGCTCAATCTATCATCCTGAGGCGAATAAGTGGAGGCTACATAACGAAGCGTTCCGTCAGCTTCAGCGGCATCCAGCCCGCATTTGACCAGATATTCGGTTTCTTTTATCGGGTCATGTTCCGGTGGTCTCCCCATATTCACCGCCCAGAATTCATTTTGAGTATGCTTAATAAGGTCCCCCATCGACTTATAAGGCGGGTAGGCCTTCGGAAAAGTTGGCGCGTAAGTCCACGACTTGCCTCCATCGACAATCATCTTTCCCAACCCGAGCGCCAAATTGACTACGCCATCTTTGGACTGAGCATGACCCGTCGGATAAAAATTGTAGGATCTGCCTACCCCAGAGAAATGCGGGTAAAATCGTTCGCCGAATCGTCGACCGACAACCTCCTGGATGATGACCGCCATTTTTTCATCGGCGGCCGTCTGCTTGGTCATCTTGATATATTCTTTGGCTTCTTTAAAAAACGTCGATGCGTAGACGAACTTGATGGCTTCGACCAAAATCCGGAATCGGCTTTCAGCGTCAAATTGATTATTCGGTATCATTTTGGTGGCGTAAACGCCGGCAAACGGCTCGAACATCTTATCTTCTAAAAGACTCGATGATCTAATTGCCAGCGGCGTATGAACCTGGGCTATCAGAGCGTAAAGGTCTCCCACAAGTTCCGCCGGCAATGATGCCCTCTGAAAAGCATCGGCGATATATTCGTCCCGCTCATCCGAATAGGCAATCTCATACAAATTATTCCGTTGCATAAACGCGTCGAACATATCGGTGGCGATTACCGTAAATGTCGGGATATTTACCGTAATCCCCGGAAAGGCGGCGTGATTGAAATGGGCCAATAGACTGTCTTTGATAAATACCAAACCCTGAGCTTTGCCGCCGATACTCCCTGAACCGATATAAGTGCAAACTTCATCCGAATCGAAAAATTTGCGCTCGAAACGCGCCATTTTGTCTAAAGATGTTCTATCAAATTTTTCTTCTGCCATAATGTTATAAAGTTGTATGACGCCACCGCCAATTAGACGTCGTTTTATATACAAGAAACTTAATGTTGACGACTCCTTGCCGCAACAGTTTATGACCGAAATAAATAAATCGATTATTTAGAAAAAAGAAAGTGAAAACTTAGCCTTAAAAAGAAATTCTTCAAAATCGAATCATAAAAGCGGGAGACGGGGCTCGAACCCGCGACCAACAGCTTGGAAGGCTGTGACTCTAGCCAACTGAGTTACTCCCGCGCTGGGAATAAAATCTATTATCCGCTTTAAAAAGTCAACATGAAATAATCATAATCATATCCGAAAAACGATTTTAAAGAAAAATATTTGGAGCAGACCCGAACTATCGGTAATTTTACCAAAACGAAGCGCCGACTATAACATCTTTCCAATCAATCGAGAGTAGATGTGCGATTAAATATACTTACTTGATACTTACGGTATCCATTTAACCTTGATTATCCTGCCAGCCTATGAGACATCGCAACAAATACCAAAGCGTCCATATGCAGAGTAGAACGAACAAAGGGCGTATCCGATTAAAGCCGGCGGATATGATGGTTGACATTCGCCCAAGATACATACCGCCAGGGGGCCAATTCCTGATACAACCCGACTCCTTTCCGGCGCGCCTCATGATTCCAAAGTGCCGCCAATTCCGGCAGGGGTTTTAGCTCCCGATAAATGGGGCGCCCTCTGTAATAGCGATATGACTGTCTGGGCCGGCCCATGGGGCGTAAGCTTTGCCGCCAATATTACCCCGGACAACTTAACAGGTATCGGCGCTCGGGCCGAGGACGCTTTTATCGCGGCGATGCGCACTGGCAAACATCTTGGCGCCGGAAAAGATATTTTACCCCCAATGCCTTGGATTAACTATGCCCTCCTCCACGATTCTGACCTCAAAGCGATTTTCGCCTATTTAAAATCGCTGAAACCGATTGCCAATCAGGTAAGCGAACCGATACCGCCGCCAGGAAAATAGTTTTTAGATGTTATATTATTTGTATAGACGGGGCGTTGCCACAAAAGCTGTTGAATAATCAAAAAAGCACGAACTGTTATGTCGGGTATTGCCCGAAAGGGTGTGACCCGACATATACATAACGGTCGGGTCACGCTTCGCTAAAACCCGACCGAACTAACTTCGCAGGTTTGCCAACAATCTGAAAGGCCCCGCCCCGTTTTTATGCTAATCGATATGAAAACCCGAATTTTTTCCGAGAAATAGCCCTACATGTCATGCTGAACTCGAGGACTTTTGAAAAAGATATTAGATTTATTGGGTTCTGAAA
>JAAYTW010000011.1 GCA_012517955.1 Candidatus Zixiibacteriota bacterium
GCCAGAGCTCAACTTGTCGATGAGGTAATCAAGCCGGCCCTGGCGAATAAACAGGTGGTTATTTGCGATAGATACGCCGATTCTTCGACCGCCTATCAAGGTTTCGCCCGCGGTTTAGGGGTTGAAATGGTCGAGAGCATAAATCAGGTGGCGACTTATGGTCTTATTCCCGATTTGACCTTATTTATCGATATTCCTGTTCAGCTGGCATTTAATCGCTTAAAAGCGGCCGGCAAAATCGGTGATCGTATCGAAACCGAAGGGCGGGAGTTTTTCGAACTTGTCAGGCAGGGATATTTGCAGATTGCAACGCGGCATAAGAATCGTTTTAAAGTCATAAACGGCGCTGACGATATTAGTACTATCGAACAAAAGATAAGGAAACTAATCGCTGAAAAATTCGCCCTCGATTGAGACGATTGACGCCCGAAAGGGTTAAATGTTGAAGATGCCAAATTACAAAAAGCTCGGAAAGATTTCCGGGCCGTTTTTTTTGCTGTTGTTGGCGGTCGCTTTCGGATGGGCCTCTGCCGATGAATCTTATTCAGTAATAAAGCTTTTCGATTTGATAGCCCTGACAATATCCGAAAAATATATTGAGCCTATAGATGACGAAAAAATGGTTAAGGCCGGAGTAAATGGTCTGATGGGGAAGCTTGATCCTTACAGCCAGTATTTGACCGGGCCCGATTTTGAATACCTGATGCAGGAGACTCAGGGAGAATACTGCGGCATTGGGATTTCGCTCGAAAATCGTCAAGACACATTATGCGTGACGGCTATCAACGAGAACAGCCCCGCGCGAAAAGGAGGTTTACATATAGGCGACCGAATTTTGCGCGTCGATACCATTGATGTCGTCGGAGAAACAAAAGCACGATGTCTGAATATGTTACGAGGCGAACCAGGAAGCAGGGTTGTTTTAAAGGTCAGAAGGCCTCCTTTGAATCGGGAGATGCATCTGGTTTTAGAGCGAGCCAGAATCGCGATTGATCCTGTGCCTTATTATGGAATCGATGAGGCTCGAATCGGTTACATTCGCCTGAGTCGTTTTGCGGAAGGGTGTGCCCAGGAAATCGAATTGGTTTTGCGTGGGTTCATCGACAAAAAGATGAAGGGGTTGATTATAGACTTGCGAAATAATCCGGGCGGACTATTGTATGAAGCTGTTGAAACGGCCGCGCTATTTTTAAAAAAAGATGATATTATAGTAGTAACCAAGGGACGAGAGTCATATGGATCGCGCACATATAAGGCTCATTCCGACGGGATTTATACTGAAGGTCCACTGGTCCTGATTATAGACGATCAGACGGCATCGGCCGCCGAAATTTTGGCGGGAGCGATTCAGGATCACGATCGGGGTATCATAATAGGGTCAACATCATACGGTAAAGGTTTAATACAGCAGGTATTTCAGTTCAATTCCGGCGGGGCGCTGAAATTAACGACCGCAAAATACTATACACCCTCTTTCAGATGTATTCAAAAAGATACTATTCCCAGCGAACTGACCAAAGGTAAAGCGGAACGTTCTAAAGCCTCGGTTTACTTGACCGATTCCAATCGGCCGGTTTTCAGCGGCGGGGGAATCATCCCGGATATTTATATTGAAAAGCAGCCATTGCCTCCAATCCTGAATCAAATCATAAACCAAGGATATCTGGATGAGTATATTGAAGAGTATTGTTCTCATAATCGGGTGGAAGAGGATTTCGAAGTGAATGATTTACTGGTGGATTATTTCGGTAATTTCTTGAATCGAACCGGTTTTTATTACGAGGATCAAGCCGAATCAGCTTTTAAGGAATTCGTGGATAAAGCCGGTACCGCTCAAAATAACCCGCGTTTGAACAATCATCTTAAAGCCATAAAAGAGATTCTGACCCGGCCATCGACAACAGAATTGTGGTCTGTCAAGCCTCAATTAAAAGAATTATTATATGAGAAATTTCTTGAAAAGCGTTTAGGGACCAAGAGAGCGGTGGAGTTGGTTTGGCTTAAAAATCATCAGGAGATAGCCAAAGCCCGCGAAGTATTAAGCGATTTGAAATCGTATGTGAATTTGCTTTCCAACTATTAATTCTCGAGCGCGTTTAAAAACATTATAAACTTTTCTTTGGGCGCTTGCTATTGGCACGCATAATGGTTATTATAACTCAATGTTAATGCTTTTAATTGCCATATGCGGATTTTCGGCCGGTATGTTAGGGTCGTTGATAGGTATCGGTGGCGGTATAATTATCGTGCCGATATTGGTTTTGATTTTCAATCTGCCCATAAAAAGCGCGGTCGCGATAAGTTTGATTTCTGTTTGCGCGACTTCGATTGGGGGAGCATCGCGTTATTTGGTTTCCGGCCAAACGGATTTCCGGCTCGGTTTATTTTTAGAAACGACCACAGTCGCGGGAGCCATTTGCGGCGGGTTGATAGCCATACTTGTCAACCAATCTATCATAGCGATTATGTTTTCGATTCTGCTTTTTTATACCGCGATTGCCATGATTAAGAAAAAAGAAAACGTCGATGATTTTAACTCGGAGGACACGCGCGCTGAATCCGGCGGGTTGATTAAATATATAGTGCTGACTTTATCGTTTGCGGGTGGGATTTTATCATCGTTGTTGGGCGTGGGCGGCGGCATAATCAAAGTCCCGATAATGAATTTAATTCTGAAGCTTCCCATAAAAGTCTCGGCGGCGACATCGACCTACATGATAGGAAGCACGACCGCCGCTGGAAGTATCGTTTATTTGATAAAAGGGGTGATTGATTACCAGGTGGCGGCGCCTTTGATACTTGGCACCTATTTAGGCTCTGGAATTGGGGCGAAATTGAGCGGTCGTATTTATTCCAACGCTATCAAATACATATTCATAATCGTTTTGCTATATTCGGCAGTGACAATAGCTTTAAAGCATTTCGGAATAAACCTTTTATGAATATAGCGGCTAAGATATCCAAAGCCCTGAATATCGGAGGGATGGTCATTGTATCTTGTTTGGGAGCGGCCGTTATCGCCCAATTATTAGCTTGGCCATTCGCGACGACCCTGGCAAAAATAGGTATCGGCATAACCGCGGGCACGCCGATTGCCGGAGTGATTGTCGCCGCGATATATCTGCGAAGGGCCGGTGAAACAAAATACTTCTGTTACGCTTTAATATTGTTGTTGATGATGTTTTTAGCGGGAATGTGGAGATTGGTCGTTTGAAGTATCATGTTTTTTTGGATTTCGATGGGACAATCACCACCGTTGACGTGGGTTATACGTTTTTTAAAGTATTTGCGCAGGGCAGGGCAGAGGAGATAGTTAGGCGATATCGTGAAGGGGCGATTAATGCGGTAGAATGCCTACAGGGGGAATGTGATATCTACAATGAATACCCGGCTCCCGCGGCCCAAGTAAGGGAATTTATCAAATCTCAGAAAATAACGGTAGGGTTCAACGAATTCGTTTTATACTGTGAAACCAATGGTTATCCGATAACAATTTTATCCGCTGGTTTCGATTTTTATATAAAACCGATTTTGGAAAAATCAGGTTCAGGCAATTTGGAATATTACGCCAACGCCACTATTATCAAAAATGGCCGGATATATCCCGAATTTACGCATTATAATCCTGAATTGTGTCAGCGCTGTTCAAATTGCAAGGGGGTAAAGATAAAGCAACTCAAAAAACCGGGTGAGGTTTCAGTTTTTATCGGCGATGGGCATTCGGATTATCACGGAGCAAGGGCGGCCGATATTGTTTTCGCCAAGAGCTTTTTGGCGGACGACCTTCGAAAGGCGAATGTCGATTTTTATTATTTTGATACATTCCATGATATTATCGCGGAGATGGAAAGATTTAATCGATGAATCGATTTAATAATCGGCCTTTTGACTTGAATAAATTCTCCGAGCGTGTTAAAATTGCCCTGGGAGAAGGGAGATAATATGAAAGCAGTGATAATGGCAGGCGGATTCGGCACGAGGTTGCGGCCGCTTACTCTGAATATTCCCAAGCCTATGGTACCGCTGGGCGGTATTCCGGTAATGGAGCATTTGGTAAAATTGCTTAAGAAGCACAATTTCACTGATTTAACCGCTTTATTGTATTTTCAAGCTGAATTGATAAGGGAATATTTCGGGGACGGTTCGCGTTTTGGGGTCGATTTCAATTACGTGATGGCGGGGGCTGATTTAGGCACGGCTGGTTCGGTAAAAAACGCTCAGAGCATTCTCGATGAGAGATTTATTATTATTTCAGGCGATGTCGCCACGGATATTAATCTAAGCGAGGCGGTTCAATTTCATAAAGCCCGGAAAGCTGAAGCAACAATTGTCCTTACCCGTGTCGAAAATCCGTTGGCGTACGGGGTTGTTATTACTAACGAACAAGGGAAAATCACCAGATTTCTGGAAAAACCATCGTGGGGTCAGGTATTTTCGGATACCGTCAACACCGGTATTTATATTTTAGAACCCGAAGTGTTGGATTTAATTCCATCGGGAACCGAATTTGATTTTTCGCAAAACCTATATCCCAAAATGCTGGCGGAGGGCCGGCGTCTATATGGTTATGTTGCTGAGGGGTATTGGCGCGATATCGGGAATAATGAAGAATATTTCCAATGTCACCAAGATTTGCTGGATGGCAAACTACGATTAGGAGATTTAGGCCAGAAATTTGAACAGAATGGGGCGGTGATTTGGGCTGGCAAAGGCGCTCAATGGTCGCCGAACGTGCAGTTTTCCGGCACGGTGATTCTTGGTGATGGGGTGAAGATTGGGCCTCGAGCGAAGCTGTATAATTCGGTTATCGGGGCGAATTCGATTGTGGGCAGGGAAGCATCGCTGAACCGCGTGGTCGCCTGGGATAAAGTGTCGATTGGACCGCACAGTCAAATTGCCGAGTCGATTATTTGCCATGGCGTTGTTATCGAAGAGGACGGAATTGTGGAAGAGAACGCCATAATTTCCGACAATGCGAAAATCGGTGTTGGAGCGAGGGTTAAGCAAAACGTCAAGGTTTGGCCTGAAAAAGTCGTGGAAGCAGGAGCGATTCTGACCGCCAGCCTGGTTTGGGGAGAACGTTATACCAAGGAGTTATTTGTCGATTCACGAATAACGGGAATCGCCAATGTTGAGATTACTCCGGAGTTCGCGGCGCGGCTGGGGGCGGCCTATGGCGCGATGATAGGGCAGGGGAATACGGTGATTTTAAGCCGTGACGCCGGCAGGTCATCAAGAATGATTGTGCGAGGCTTATCGGCAGGGTTGACTTCGGCGGGCGTGGATGTGGCGGAGTTACAAACGATGCCGATACCGGTTTTGCGTTACCAGCTGAGTCTGTGGCAGGAGGCCGGCGCTATTTATGCCAGAACATCGCCTATAGGGTCTCGTCAGCTTGACATTGTCTTTTTCGAATCGGGCGGATATGATATAACCGTTGCCAAGACCAAATCTCTGGAAAGGTTGTTTTTACGGGAGGATTTCCGTCGTGCTTCGATGGAGAATACGGGAAATATCGAATTTCCAGGTAGGGTAATCGAATATTACCGTGATGGTTTTTTAAGGGAACTCGATGCCGAATCAATCCGGAATGCCAAGATGAAGGTAGTTATTGACTTTTCATACGGTAGCGCATCCGATATTTTGCCGGCGATTCTGGGAAATCTGGGGATTAATTTTATAGCAATCAACACATATCTTGACCCTGACAAGTTGTCATATTTCGAGACAGATAGAGTGAAGGCCGTGCGGCAATTATCGACGATTGTCAAATCGCTAAAGGCCGACGCTGGATTTATAATAGGTCCGGGCGCCGAGAAGCTGATTACGTTCGATGAAAACGGTAATTTAATCGATAACCAATTGTTGCTGTTAAAGGTCCTATCGTTATTCGTGGAAACCAACAAGTGCAGTAAAATCGCCGTACCGGTGGTTGCGTCTTATGGGGTGGAAATGATTGCCGAATCGAAAAAATGCGAACTGGAGCGAATCGCCGATACTCATCTGGCCATGATGGATGCTCTTCATAAGAAAGGCGCTGATTTTGTCGGAGGCACCAAGGGCGGATTTATATTTCCAGGTTTCCAGGTCGGCGCCGATGCCATGTTTGCGTTGACCAAGATTCTTGAGCTTATGGCCCGAAGTGGAAAGCGGCTTGGCGACGTGAAAGGTCGGTGGTCAAATATAAAGATTGTCAGTAAAGAAGTGCCATGCAGCTGGACCAAGAAAGGACTGGTTATGCGGCGTTTGATGGAGCACACTGCTAGAAAAGAGCGAATTTTGGCCGATGGCGTAAGATTTTTTAGAGATGGAGCTTATATTCTGATAAAACCTGACAGAATGAAAGCCTCTTTTTACGTGCAAGTGGAGGCCGGTTCGAATGATAAGGCAAAAAAACTGCTTAAGTTTTACACGGAACTGGTCAAAGACTGGCAGGGCGGTTCGGCTGATAATTAGCGGGCATATAAGAGTGTAAAAACTTGACTATTATTCAGGAGCATGTATATTTCAACATTTGAAATGAAGCGGCTTAAATCGAGTTAAGTGAAGAAATGTAAGGGACAAGGATGATTTGGCGTGTAATAAAACCGACATTGGGTATTATCCGGCTTATCTTAGTGACAATGGTGGTTTTTATTTTTTTGACGGTAACGGTGTCGGCACAAAACGAAAACAACGCCAAAACCGGCGATTTGGATTTGAACCGAAGTCTACTGAGCAACATGGTTAATAAGCCTGTACAGGCGACACCTCTTGATCAGCCGGTGGATCCCAATTCATACAGGGTCGGTCCGGGTGATGAGTTGACGATATTTATTTGGGGAAATATCCAGGCGCAGTACACTTTAACGATAACACCTGAAGGTAAACTATTAGTGCCTACAGTCGGTCCGCTTGATTTGTCTGGCATGAATTTGGCGGAAGCCAAGCGATTTATCGAGCAGCAAGTGATGGAACGTTATCGCAATGTTAAAATAACGACCGACTTAACCAATCTGCGCATTTTCAGGGTGTATGTGGGCGGAGCCGTAAATATGCCAGGTGTGTATATGGCCAATGGAGCAACCCGTGTTTCGGAAGTTATCGGGATGGCCGGCGGATTCGTGTTGGAGGATTTGAAAGGGAAGCAATGGGAGCGCGAAGGAAATGACGTAAACAAACCGCTCGGTATAGCCTCGCATAGAAACATAATTCTGAAACATATCAACGGAGTTGCCGATACGGCGGATGTACTTCGATTTGAATTGGCTGCCGATTTTCGCTATGATTATAGATTGAGCGACGGCGACCAGATATTTGTCCCGGCCCGCGAAAAGGATATAAATCTTTATGGTATTTTTGGCGGAGTCCGGAACCCGGGATATTATGAATATTCTTATCGAGATTCTTTGAAAGACCTGATTTTATTGGGACACGGCTTAACCCTAAACGCTGATTCATCGGAAGCCGAATTGGTCAGGTTCGACCAGGATAATAAAAGCAGTCAGACGATTAGATTGCCGCTGAAAGAGATATTGCGTGGGTCAAAACCGGATATCCATCTTCTGCCTGACGATAGAGTTTATATTAAAGTTCGTAATAATTTTAATGAGAAACAACAAGTCTTGGTTTTGGGCGAGGTTAATTATCCGGGATTCTATGCTATAAAACCTGAATCGACCTTTATTACTGACATTATTAAACAAGCTGGCGGGTTTACGCCTCTGGCGTCGCTGTCGGAGGCTGAAATGACCAGGTTTGCCTCCGACGAAATCAAAGACCGCGAATTCGAACGTTTGAAAACGATGCAGGTTCAAGACATGTCGGATATTGAATATGAATATTTTAAAATGAAATCGCGTCAAAAACCCGGCAGAGTATCGGTTGATTTTGTTGATTTATTTTTAGGCAAAAAGACAGGAGATGTCAAATTACATGATGGCGATATCATAATGATTCCGCGTATAAGCGAAGTGGTTAACGTATCCGGAGAAGTCGCCAATCCCGGGTTGTTGAGCTATAAACCGGAATACACTTATATCGATTATATCAAACAGGCCGGCGGATTCAGTTTTAGGGCGGATAAATCACAAGTTCGGTTGATTAAGGGTGTCACCGGTGAATGGCGAAAGCC
>JAAYTW010000374.1 GCA_012517955.1 Candidatus Zixiibacteriota bacterium
CTCCGGCATAATTTTCCCCACGCGAATTTTTCGATATCTTGCATGTTTTCATTAACGGAACAATGATAATTCAATACCGTTTAAATCACAGATAATTACGCCTAACTTATTGCAAATCCACATATTATGTTTATGTATATATTTAAGCAACACTGACATCATGCCGGTAGCGATACGTATTGTCAAAATGGCAAGATAAAGGTATTTATAACATTCACGTTGTTTTTCTCGTAGCTTTGCCCACAATCATTATTTCGTATTCGTCCAGTTTAATTGGCCGCCTGCCCCAATCGCCGGCCGTTCCGCCCCAAATGGCTTCGACTTCAAAACCCGCCAATTCGAACATCAAACGCAACTCGGTAGCAACAAAACCCCTTTCCCTGGTAAGCGCCGATTTTTTACCATTGGGCGAATCCCAAACCATCCGGTTGGTTTCCGTTAAAGTCAGGGGATTATATTTCCCCGATACAACATCTTTGTCGCTGTATGTCCTTATATGACGGCAAGCGTTCAGGGCGGTCAATACCAACTTGGTTCCGGGCTTAAGGCATCGCTTGATATTCGAAAGGATTTTTATATCGCGCCAGACGGGATCATCGTTTTTGCCCAGAAGGCCGAACGCCCCCTCGCACAAACAAATAGCCGCATCAAAACGGGTTGATAATCGAAAATCGGCTGCGTCGGCCTGCACTAATGTGATATCAACGCCGGCATCTGCGGCGGATTTTTTGGCCAGTGCCAACATCCCGGATGATTGATCCAGACCGGTCATTTTATATCCGCGCCTGGCCAACCCTATACTGTGACGACCGGTACCACAGCCGATATCGAGAATCTTCGCGCCTTTCGGCAGTTTAAGCAGCTTAATCAGAAACTCGATTTCAGTTTCCGTATTTTTCGTGAAAATATTATTCATATAAATAGGAGCATGGCCGTTAAAGAAATCTCGCCATTCTTTGGATATAGTTTTCATCTTATATGAATGCGGTCCCGAATGTTACCATCTGCGATGGCGCCAGATGAGGATAAAACCGAAAACGGAAAGTGACGCCAACCCAAGAATTATCCAAAATGCCAGCGGATGGTCTTCAAGCGGTATATGGACGTTCATTGAAAAGGCGCTGACTACGAATGTCGGCACCATTATCAGGATTGTGATGAGGTTGAGGGTTTTCATTAAGACGTTAAGATTATTCCCCACGATTGATGCGCGAGCGTCCATCAGGCTGGCCAGAATGTTCGAATAGATTTCGGCCTGTTTATAGCACTGACTATTTTCGATATAAATATCATCCAGGAATTCGATTTCTTCAACCGTAAAACCGATTTTAACGGCATTAAGCCGCAATTTTTCGATTAAAGCGCCATTTGAATTTATCGAATTAAGATAGTAGACAAGGCTTTTTTCCAACGCGAATAGGTTATAAAGGTGACGGTTTTCCATCGCGGTGTTGATTTTATTCTGCAAATCATCTGAAATGGCGCTGATTATTTTCAGATGTTCGAGAAAGTGGAAAATAGAACTGTAAATAAGCTTTAGTAACAGGTGCGCCGGAGACAGCACTCTAGAGAATTGTACGCCCTCGAATAAGGGGATATCTTCAGCCAATACGAGGATTAATTTGTCCTTAAATAGAAACGCCCCGCTGGATGCCGATTTGAACAGGAATTTGTCTTCGCCGGAATAATTTTTGGGACGTTTGAAAATAAGGGCGAGGTGTTCCGGTTCAAATTCCAAACGCGATAATTCGTCGGGGTCTAGGGCCGAATTAAGAGTATGCTCGTCAATTTTGATTTCATCAATAAGATACCGCTTTTCTTTCTCATCGGGATTAATAAACGCCCAAATGCTGGCTTTACCGGGATCCGTCTTTTCCAGTTTTTTGTCGATTATGCGGTAGCTTATCTGCATTGACTGATTCCTGAACGTTTATATTGTTCGTTTATCCGAAGTTATTCAAAAATGCATCTATTTATTTGTCGAGTTCGAATGAATTGCGGAAGGGGGGACTTGAACCCCCATGCCTTGCGGCGCCACCCCCTCAAGATGGTGTGTCTGCCAATTCCACCACTTCCGCGATAATTTTCAAAGAACAGCTATTGCGTTTTTCGGGTTTAGGGCAACCCCGAGAATCCGTTAATTGCTGCGCGGCCCCAAAATTGTCCGCTGGTCTAATTTCCGCCTGTCGGGGTTTGTTGATTGCCCGCCGGTGGCACCGGGACATCTTCACCACCGGTTTGTTGCTGGCCACCTTCAGCCGGTAACGTGGTCGGTTGACCGCCAGGTAGCTGTTGCTGCATGCTTTTCTTAACCGCCGATTCGGTAACGGAGACCTGCCGCGTCGGCGAAACAAACGTCAACAACAGACATGAAATCATAAACGCGATTGCCAGCACGGTCGTCGTTTTCGAAAGAAAAGTGGCCGTGCCGCGGCCTCCGAATACCGCGCCGGTCAGGCTGCCGCCTCCCAATGCGGTGGCCAAACCCTCGCCTTTCGATGATTGCATTAGAATCACCATGATTAAGGCGAGGCAGATTAGCACATGGATAATTATCAATAATACAAACAACTAAGGCTCCTCGTTTCTATTTTAGCCTTTTCAATTTTCATAGCCATTTAAAATAAGTCTTATTGTCATATAGTCAAGCTAAAAATACGCTTGTTCGAAAGACACCGCATTAAATCATGGCCGCTTGAACAATCGCCGCAAAATCCCCGGCTTTCAGACTGGCCCCTCCCACAAGAAAACCGTCGATATCATCTTGCTTATAAAGCTCGGCCGCGTTATCCGGTTTTACCGATCCTCCATAGAGAATGCGGATATTTTCGTATTCCGCGGTCTTGTTTTGAAGCATTTGCCGCAAAATTTTATGGACTTCCTGAGCTTGCTGGGGTGTGGCATTACGCCCAGTACCGATTGCCCATACCGGTTCATAAGCGATTGTGATACCGCCGAAGTCGCTGATACCATCAAAAGCGCTCCGGAATTGATTGGTAACAATTTCCGCGGTACGATTTGACTCCCGTTCTTCCAGCGTTTCTCCCAGACAAATAATAGGCATCAAAACGACGGTCAGGGCTTTCTTGAGCTTTTTATTTACATTTTCATCGGTTTCGCCGAACAATTGTCGGCGTTCCGAATGGCCTATAATTACATACTTGCAACCAATGGATTTTAGCATGATAGAAGATATCTCGCCGGTAAATGCGCCTTTATCTTCCCAGTGCATATTTTGTGCGCCAAGCGATATGTTGGAGTCTCTTATAATCATGCCAACGTCATGCAACCAGATATACGGCGGGCAAAGAACTACGTCAACTTTATACTGTCTTCCGATTGAATCAACCACGTTTTTGGCCAGCGCGGCGGCCTCTGCCCGTTCTGTGTTCATTTTCCAGTTGGCGGCCACTAATGGTTTTCTAATTGGGTTTTTGGGCATATCAGCTCCTGTCCGTTAAAGCCGCGACGCCAGGCAACACTTTGCCCTCTAGAAATTCTAAAGAAGCGCCGCCGCCGGTAGATACATGCGAAATTTTATCGGTGACCCCGGCTTTAGCGATGGCGGCGGCTGAATCGCCTCCGCCGACAACGCTGACAGCCCCTTTTTGGCTTGCCTCGGCGATAGCCTTGGCCATGGCGATTGTGCCGCCGGCGAATTCATCCGTTTCAAAAATCCCCATGGGGCCATTCCAGACAATCGTGCCGGCTCCGGCGATTTTATCGGTAAACAACTTCTGAGTTCTCGGACCTATATCGACCCCGATCCAACCCTCCGGGATTGAATTCTTATCCACGATTTTGGTCTGAAACGGAGCTTCGAGCTTATCGGCGATTAAAACATCATCCGGAAGAATCATTTGAACGGCGCCGGGAAGTCTCATTTTTAGAAGGCTATCTGCTTCGGCGATTCTATCTTCTTCAAGAAGTGATTTGCCGATGTTTAATC
>JAAYTW010000375.1 GCA_012517955.1 Candidatus Zixiibacteriota bacterium
GACCATAGTATCATATTTGCATTCATGTACTCGCCGGTTTATCCCAGACCCCGCAAGGTTTACTTTAACTGGGTCGACAGCGCCGGACAGTGGTTTTCCAATGGAATCGGCGACAATGTATTTCCTGACAGCGTGACCGGGTATTGCCAGGTTGCGATGCCGCCTAATGGCAACCGCGGCGTTATTGCCGCCCATGCTGGAGCCAATATTTTTACGGAAATCGCAATCGATTCGGATCCGCCGGGTTTTGGTATTTTTAACATCTATAATGCGCCTGATTTGTTATCGGGAAATACCCGGACTATATGGCCATATGTCGCTGTGGGCAATAATAACCTGGTGCATTTAGTGATGTCCGAAAATTCGGCTGACCGAGCTCCCCAACGCCTCTGCTACGCGCATTTCAATCAATCCAATACAAGCTGGTGGCCAAACGCGACAAATCCGCAATATCTCGATTCAGTGAAAACCATTAGCTCGGTAATCGCGGCTTCACCCGTTTCGAATAAGGTCGTAATCGCCTATAGCAAGATGACGGATACATCATCGCAAACCTGGAACGATATCTGCTACTATTTATCGCCGGATGGGACAACCTGGGATTTTACTAATGGCAGGGTTAATGTCACGAACTATGGTGATGACGATGATTCGCTTTGGGCTTACACCGATATAGCGGTTATTTTCGATTATAACGACAATTTTCATATTATTTGGAACGCCAATTGGTCGCCTGATGCCAATAGCTACTATTATAGAACCTATCTATTCCATTACAGTTCTAACCGCCAGATTATTGATGAAGTTCGCTCCCCCTGGCCGGATTCATTGTGGCTTAGCTCCGGATGCGCTTTTGGGGGATGGAATCGGGCTATCTGTAAAATGGATCTGGGGGTTCAACCCATCAGCAACACCCTGTATGCGATTTGGACCCAATTTGATACATCGGATTGTTCCGCTCTTGGTTATGCCAATGGCGATATTTGGATGGCATACACTACCAATAGTGGAATTTCATGGAGCGAGCCGTTGAATTTGACAAACTCCCATACGCCCAATTGCGAGGCGGGCGATTGCGACAGCGATAATTGGGCATCGCTGGGCGACGTTGTCGATGGAAAGCTTAATATTTTCTATGTGAACGACAAAGATGCCGGCGGCATGCCGCAAACCGAGGGTTCGGCGACCGAAAACCCGATGCTTTATTATCCAGTATGGGTGGGGATTGATGAGAACCCGACAAAACCGGCAAATTTCACTCTGGGGCAAAACTATCCCAATCCTTTTAATTCGAATACGGCGATATCGTTTGAATTAAAGACCGCTTCCCATGTCAAACTTGACATATTCAATATTACCGGGGAAAAGGTCGCCACTCTTATTAATCGCGAATTGCCCGCCGGTTCTCATAGGACTACCTGGAATGCCGGAATGGTGGCGTCGGGTACATATTATTATAGGCTGACAGCCGGTAAAGAAGTGCAAACCAAGCAGATGGTTTTTATTAAATAGTAGCCGGCTTCTACACACCTCAGCCGAATGCCAGTCGGCCTTTAACGGCCGACTGGATTTTACAAGCAATGATGGCAAATAGCAGGGGTTAATATAAATGATGCATTACGGGTAATCTTTAGTTGCTGATGGAGAAAGCTATGATGAGGAGAGTAATAGTCCTGATTGGCGTTTTAATCCCGCTTGTTGCTGGTGCCCAATCGCCGGGAACGGTTGTGGGAACAACATATATGGATATGCAATCAATGGGGTCAACGGGCAATAGAGTGACAATCGCGGAAAATCGCAGCGTATATTTTACCTGGACAAATGTATTAACTAACAATAATCGCCCTCGGTACGTTTATTTTAATTTTGTCGATAGTTCTGGAACCTGGTTTTCACCCGGCCTCGGCGATAGGATATTTGACGATTCGGCGACGGGCTTCTGCCAAATCGCAGCGGATAGCGGCGATCATGCCGTTGTTGCCGCATTTGCCGTTAATGGGAATCATAGCATCCTTGCTTCAAGTGTAGGGTATGGCATTTTCCGGATTTATGATATTCCGGATACATTATCACAAAATAGATTTTCTTTATGGCCATTCATTACTGTTGACCAGAGCAATAGAGTACATGTGGTAATGACCGAAATGCCCTCAATTAACCATGGCAGGAGTCTTTGCTATGCGAATGCGGTTTTAGATTCCGGGAGATGGTGGCCAAGTCAATCCGGCCCGCTGGTTTTTGATTTAGTATATAATGTGAGCGCGGTTGTGGCCGCATCGCCGGTTTCTAATAAGGTGGTTATAGCATATTGCGGTCCTGCGGATCCGGGTAATATCAGTAATAGCGACATTTATTACATTTTATCCGAAGACGGGAGAAGTTGGGATTTCGTTAATGGCAAAGTAAACATAACAAATTACAATTCCGATAATGATTCGCTTTGGGCTCATAGCGATTTAGACGTCATTTTCGATTATAACGACGATTTTCATATAATCTGGAATGCGAATTGGTCATCAAATGCGCATCCATTTTATGATAGAACTTACTTGTTTCATTATTGTAGCCTACAACATACTATAAATCAAATTAGAACTCCCTGGCCCGAATCGAGTTGGGTAGGCGGTTGCGATTATGGCATCGGCAACAAAGCGATCTGTAAAATGAACATGGGGGTCAGGCCCTTTGATAATGCTATTTACGCTATCTGGACCCAATTTGATACTTCCGATTGCTCCGCCGCCGGTTATGCCAATGGCGATATTTGGATTTCATACTCTAATGACGGGGGAATTGGTTGGAGTCAACCGAGAAATCTAACAAACTCACATACTCCAGGTTGTTTCGCGGGAGAGTGTGACAGCGATAATTGGGGTTCGCTGGCAGATGTAGTTGATTCAAAGTTACATCTATTTTATCTAAATGATAAGGATGCCGGTTCCGTCGTTTATTACGAGGGCTCCGCTACTTTGAACCCAATGCTTTATTACTCGGAATATTCGGATATTGATGTAAAAAATCAGGTTGCCCGAAACTTTTCCCTTGGTCAAAACTACCCCAATCCATTCAACGCGAGTACTTATATTAATTTCGAATTAGAGCAAACATCAAAAGTAAAACTGGAAATATACAACATTTCCGGTCAAAAAATTACGACATTAATAGACCAACACTTGCAAATGGGGCAATATCGAATTTGCTGGAATGCCAAAAACGCAGTTTCCGGAGTTTACTACTATAAAATTATCTCGGACGGGAAATCGCAAACGAAAAAAATGGTGTTGATAAAGTAATTGAGGTATGTATGAATAAATCGGTAATAGTTTTGTTGATTATTAACGGTATTACATCATTCGTATTTGCTCAATCGCCGGGGATTATCGTTGGCACAACCCGTATTGACCAACAATCGGAGGGCTCTACCGGTAATAGGATAGCGGTTGGTTCCGATGGCAGTGTGTTTTTTACCTGGATGAATGCGTTAACGGGCAGCGGTCGGCCGCGACATATCTATTTTAACAGAGTCGATAGCCAGGGAAATTGGTTTTCTAATGGGTTTGGCGATAGAGTAAGCAACGATTCGGTAGGGGGATACTGCCAGGTATCGATGTATGACGGTAATTTCGGCGCAGTTGTTTATCATGGACCCGCCAATACTTATGTGAAATTAGCTATCGATAGTGACCCACCGGGATATGGTATTTTTAGCTATTATAATCCTCCCGATTTACTTATGCCTGGAAATCGTCATGCCCTATGGCCTTATGTCGCGGTTGATAGGAACAATCGAATCCATATCACCATGACCGAAAGTACCACTTATGCCGGCGATCCAAAAAGATTCGCGTATACACGTTCCGCCAACAATGGAATCTCCTGGTCTGATATCCAGGTCATTGATTCGGTAAAGGTAAATTCCGGTTTGGTTGCCGCCTCGCCGGTATCGGATAAAGTGGTAATCGCCTATACGCGAATGGTCGATACGAGCATACAACTTTGGAACGATGTTTATTACGTCTTATCACAGGATGGCGTTAATTGGGATTTTTCGAATGGAAGAGTGAATGTAACCAATTACGCCTCGGATAACGATTCCCTGTGGGCTTTTACAGATTTGGCGCTAATTTTCGACTACAACGATAATTTCCATATTGCCTGGAATGCCAACTGGTCATCTACGCCAGACGCTTATAACAAGAAAACATTCCTTTTTCATTATAATAATGGCACTCAAACTATCAACCAGATCAGGTCACCATGGCCGGACTATAATTGGCCTGATAGCGGATGCGCGATAGGAGCTTGGAATCGACCTATTTGTAAGATGGATTTTGGCGTCATGCAAGCTGGAAATATCCTATTTGCCATTTGGACGCAGTTTGATAGTCTGGATTGTTCGGCTCATGGATTTGCCAATGGCGATATCTGGGCGGCTTGGACCGCAAATGAAGGCGTGAATTGGAACTTGATGGGAAATCTGACCAATTCACATACTCCTGGATGTACCAGTGGGAATTGCGATAACGATAACTGGGGGTCGCTGGCCGATATAGTAGATAGGGGAATGCAGATTTTTTACGTTAATAGTAAATCTGAAGGGAATGACGGATCTGTCCCGAGTCAGATGTGCTATTATTACAATTCACTCGGCATTAGCCATCAAACAACCAACCCCAGGGAATTCCAATTAAATCAAAACTACCCCAATCCTTTCAATTCCAGAACGACCATATCATTTGCGGTTCAAAATGAATCCGAATTAACGTTGGATATATATAACATATTAGGGGAAAAGGTCGCCAACTTGTTTAAAGGGCGGCGTCAACCCGGGAATTATAAGATAATCTGGGATGCCCATGACGTGTCATCCGGTGTATATTATGTTGTTTTGTCATCTGAAAATAACCACCAAACTCGAAAAATCATCCTATTGAAATGATTATTTTTATGACTAATTCTCTTGATTATTTCAAGGCATCAATTTTTACCGGTCATAGATAAAATATAATCGTTTTTTTTCGTAAACCGATTTAATCTTATAATTCAAAGCCTTTCACAAAATTATCTTGACTTTAATTAGCATAAAAGGCAAATTTGAGGGAATAAAAAGGGGGTATAAATGTAATTATAAACGTGAGTCAGCAAAGGATGCGGAATTAGGGTAAAGACTGACCGCGTGCAACTTTTATATTGGAAACATAAAAAGCTAACAAATAAAAATACCAGGAGGTTTTGGATGAGGTGGATAAGGCTAATCGGCCTTGCCGTGTTCTCGTTGATAATCTTGATGAGCTGGTCGTTGTTTGGCGGAACGACCGGGAAGTTAAGTGGTGTAGTAACCGATAAACAAACCGGTTTACCCATCCCGGGCGCGCGAATCATGATTGATAAGTCGAGCATGGGGGCCATGGTAAATCCCGCAGATGGTTCTTACGTTATTCTGAACGTTCCGCCGGGTGTTTATACTCTGATTGCA
>JAAYTW010000376.1 GCA_012517955.1 Candidatus Zixiibacteriota bacterium
ATTCAAGGACAAGATTAAGCGTTACGCCGAACCGGATTATGACTCGGCAAGGGCTTGGCTTGAACTTGATTGTGAACTGGCAGATTTATTCGCGCGAGCGGCCCTTAGGTTGATAAAGAGCGCGGGTCTTAAGCCATCAAGCATAGCGCTGATAGGGTCGCATGGTCAAACAATCCGTCACTTGCCGCGGACACGATGCGGTTCGATTACTCATCAATTGGCCGACCCTGCCAGAATTGCGGCATTGACCGGAATTATCACTGTGGGTGATTTCAGGGTGGCTGATACGGCAACCGGCGGGCAGGGGGCGCCGATAACGCCAATCGCGAACGGAATTTTGTTTGGAAAATTACCGGGGAGCTCGGCCGTATTAAATATCGGAGGTATCGCCAATATCAGCGTGATTGAAAAAAAACGGCGGCGGATAAAAATAACAGGTTGTGATACCGGGCCGGGGAATATGGCGATAGACTATTTGTCGCGAAAATTATTCGATAGAGCTATCGATGAGGGCGGCCGGCTGGCATCGAAAGGACGGCCCAACTGG
The DNA here is from genome assembly GCA_012517955.1 of Candidatus Zixiibacteriota bacterium. Taxonomy (GTDB): domain Bacteria; phylum Zixibacteria; class MSB-5A5; order UBA10806; family 4484-95; genus JAAYTW01. The sequence goes on from JAAYTW010000376.1 coordinate 548, forward strand.
GGGATAATCTCGACATTAGTAAAAGAATCGTTTTTTAATCGGAGGGGGCCGAAATCCGCCGGAAGGGAGGAATTTGGGGCGGGATATGCCGAAAAGATTTACCGAATCTGCAAGAAGCGGGGGCTCTCGGATTACGATATCATGGCGACGGCGGCCATGCTGACGGTGATTGGAGTTAAGCGCTGCGTGGACATTAACAGATTGCGATTTGACCGGTTGATTCTGACCGGCGGCGGGATGAAAAACCGTTATTTGACGTCCGGATTAAAACAAGTGTTATCGCCGGTAAAATGTATCGCCGTGGACTCGCTAGGATATCCCGGCGATTATCTGGAGGCCGTAAGTTTCGCGATATTGGCAAATGAAGCAGTTAATTCGAATCGGTATGACCTGACGACGGTAACGGGTTCGCGGAAAGCGATAGTATTGGGGAAAATATGTCAGCCTTAAAGCGGTCAACTGTTTTAATAATAATCGTATCGATTTTGCCATTTTGTCAGGTTTCAGAAGGAGGGAATCTTTCAGCCGATTTTGACAGGCAACTGAAAGTCCATCTGGGGGCATTCGATACCATGACGGTATCATGCGATGGAGAATTAATAATTGAATGTTATCGAGAAAACAACCATCAAGAGGTGTTTTATTCATCTTCGGCGATATATATCAGCGATAAAACCAATGGAATAACGCTTCAGGATGAGAACGGTATTTTCGCCAAGGCGTTGACGCGAGTAGTATTCAGGCCGAGGTATCCAAGCATATTCGTGCTGACAGGGGGCCGGCGATACCGCGGCGCACTGCTTTGTATTGCCGATTTTCCCTCGGCGGCCGATAGTCGCTTAGGCAGGATGGAGGTATTTAACCTCGTTGACATAGAAGATTATCTGAAAGGAGTCTTACCGGGCGAAATGGGTCAACGCGGCGAGGATGAATTTGAAGCTTTGAAAGCGCAGGCAATCGCGGCCAGAACCTATGCGGTCTGGAAAATATCCTCGGGGAATTCAAGCCACTTGAAAAACACGATTGACGACCAATTATATCTGGGAGCCGGCGCAGAAATACCGCTTCACAGCCGGGCGGTGGAATCGACAGCGGGCAAAATCATGACTTATCGCGGAGAGGCAATCGCGGCGTATTACCACGCTATTTGCGGGGGGGCCACGATACCGCGGGAAAAGGCCTGGGACGGCGAAAAAATACCATATTTAAAAGGAGTCGATGACGACTCGTTTTGCGTTTGGCCTAAGTCGTACGCCTGGAAAGAAACATTCACGGCAGCGGACCTGAACTTTAATCTGGGGCAGTATTTCGGCGGTATAGGCGAACTTCCCGTAAAAGGGTTTGGAACGATTCTTGATATTCATTTCAAAAAAGATAAAAACCTTGATCGGGTCAGCGAGATGAAAGTCGAAACAAGCACCGGCGTATTTAAGGTCGAAAGGGATAAAATTCGTTGGGCCTTAAAAAGACCATCGGTGCCGGGCGCGATTTTACCATCGACCAAATTCGCGGCTAATCTTATCAAGTCGGGGGGGACGATTGTCGGGCTTGAAATAGTCGGAACTGGAAACGGTCATGGGGTCGGGATGTGTCAATGCGGAGCAATCGGCAGAGCCCGAGTCGGACAAAGCTGCGAGGAAATACTTAAGGCATATTATAAGGGCATAAAAATCGAGAAAATTTATTGAAACAAATTATATAACCGAACATGTAGTTTAAGGTTGCATAGATTTATTGAACAGCGATATTCGTGACGGGCGGTCTTCAATAAAGCAAGCTTGACTTTAAACGTCAATATTAATAAGTTTTAAGTTATGATTTATCTAAACAACCAGCAACGCAATACACTTTTTGCAATCGTTGTTATTGTGCTGGGGATACTCGCCGTAAAGTTGGCCGGACGACAATATCAAGCGATGGCCCTGGATTTGAAGGGTCTGTTGGATGGCTATAAGCATTCCAGTTCGGCTCAAAGCGATAAGGTTGATACAGCCGTTTTGTCAAGCTCGTGGGCGGCCGACACGGCAAATATGCATCAAGCCGGAAAACGGAAATCGAAAGCGAAATCAAATCGAGCGCAACGCGCGGGTAAATTGAAAGAATTCGAGAAAATAAATATCAATAACGCCGGTATTAATGAAATCGTAAGATTGCCCGGCATCGGCCCGGTGCTGGCCGAGCGAATTATTGCTTATCGCGATTCCGCAGGGCCTTTTTCGGAGGCCGAGGACTTGTTAAAGGTTAAAGGGATCGGCGAGAAGAAATTGGCCAAAATAGAGCCGCATTTGGAATTTTGAAGAAATTAATCGTTGATTTAAAAGACACCTCCGCGATTATCGTGGCTGGTGAAAATCTGGAATTAGAATCCATGAATTGCGAGTTCGGCCAACTGGATTTCGCCGATCCGCGTAATAAATTTTATAATTTGGCGGGGGATCGTTTTCGGGAATTGTGCGCAAAATCAGACGCGGTATTTTTGGTTATCCCGATGCAATATTCAATGATAAAGCTTTTAGAAATAGACAATGCCGGTCTGGCGCGGTTTGGCGACAAATTTATCGAATGGGAGGCTTCGCAACAGCTTCCGGAGGAACTGGGAAAGTTCAGGTTTGGTTTTAATCGGCTCGGACCGAGTTTTGACCAGCAAAAGGTTAAGTATTTGTTTTGGGCGGCGCCGGAAAATGTGATAAACGGGCTAATTGACTTCATGGGTTTGCCGGCAAATATCCCGATTATTTTGCAATCGGAGGCGATGGGGTTTTTTAAGGCGCTGAATTATTGCACTGAAAATTTGGGGTTCAATGCGGCTGTGGCCATGAGTCCGCAAGGGGCCTCCATAGTGATTTCTCACGATGGAGATTTTATTGGGGCTCGGTTTATCGAAAACGGGGAGCTTTCTCTAAAAGACGAAGTGATGTATTATATCATGGGGTTGGGAAGCGAAACCTTGAAGCCTCAATTGCTTTATTGCGGCGACCCGGAATATCTGTCGATGCTAGGTGCGATTGACTGGGCGGATTCGATAATATTCGAGCCTTCGATGCTGCCCAATAGCGATAGCCGATATTGCGGCGCCTTTGGTATATCGCTAATCGAATCGTAGTATATGTTAAGAGTAATCGCCGGCGAATTTAAAGGCAGAAGGTTGTCGGCCCCCAAAACCGATTTTTGCCGTCCCACCCTGGATAGAGTCAAGGAATCAATTTTTAACGTTTTGGGGGAAGACGTGCTTGACCGGTCGGCATTGGATTTATTTTGCGGTACTGGTTCTCTTGGTATTGAAGCTCTTTCGAGAGGAAGCAGTGATTGCATGTTTATGGATTCAAGTAAACAGGCCATAGCGCTGGCAAAGAAGAATATATCGGAACTGGGGCTTGACAGCCGGGCATATTTTATTTTATCTGATGTTTTTCGATTCGATTGGTCTTCGTCGCCGAAGTCGTTTGGGCTTGTGTTTGCCGACCCACCATACGATAAACGAGTCGGTACGATGCTGGTTGAGATGATTCTGAAGAATAACGTGATAACAAGTAAGGGTTTGCTGATTTTTGAAAGGTCTCGGCAGGAAAAAGTGGAAACAGGTTTTTTGCAACTGTTGAAAACTTTACGATTCGGTCAAACCGAGGTTGATTTTTATTTAAGGCCAGAATAGACCGAACAGGAGGATAGATTGAGAATCGCTTTGTATCCCGGCACATTTGACCCGATAACGAATGGACATGCCGATATTATCGACCGGGCGCTGACTTTATTCGATAAAGTGATTGTGGCCGTGGCGGTTAATCCATCGAAACAGACCACTTTCAGCGTTGAAGAAAGAATCGAACTTTTAAAGGCCGTAATCGGTAATAATGAAAATGTGGAAATTACGTCATTTTGCGGGTTGACCGCGCATTACGCTGAAAAGCGTGGCGTGGCGGCTATTATCAGAGGGTTAAGGGCGGTATCGGATTTCGAGTATGAATTTCAGATGGCGTTGATGAATCGCCGCCTGGTTCCCAAGGTGGAAACGATATTTTTGATGCCTCGCGGTAAATATGCTTATTTATCATCGACCCTCATCAAGGATATAGCCCGTTTTGGGGGGGAAGTCGATTTGTTCGTTCATAAAAAAGTGGCCGAAAAACTTAGAGACAAGCTTGGCACGAAATCAACATAGATTTCTTTAGATTTTAATAATCAGGGGTGATTTATATGTCTTATCAATATCGCATGTATAATGAATTAGTGGATCTTTGGCCGGTCGCAAGCGACCCGCACGATTACGACAAGGAAGCTGAAATCTGGCGCAAGGCGTTACGCGATAAGCTTGGCCCAGGACGACATCGATTGCTGGAACTAGGTATAGGCGCCGGAGACAACCTGTCGCATTTCGCCAATGAATATCAGGCCACGGGGGTTGATGTTTCGGAAAAGATGTTAGAATTATCTAGAAAACGGAATCCCGATGTGGTTCACTATAAGGGGGATATGCGGACGATTCGCTTGGGGCAGAAGTTCAAGGCTGTCATCATTCACGATGCCATAAGTTATTTGACCACCGAAGATGATTTACGGAATACATTCCGGACCGCGGCGGCGCATCTGGAACCGGGAGGGGTTTTTATTATCGCCCCGGAATGGTATAAGGAAACTTACAAGCAGGCTGCTCTATATCATGTCAGCCGAAATCAGAATGGCAGCCAGATGACATTTATCCAGTACGAAACGGATCCCGACCCCAGCGACACCACGATGCAATGTTTGATGCTTTACCTGATAAACGAAAACGGCAAGCTTAGGGTTGAGCAAGATTTGCACACCACCGGAATATTTCCGATGAAAACTTGGGATAAGCTGTTGATTGAGGCCGGGTTCCAGGTGGAAAAGAGGCCTTTTCCTATTTATGAGGATGGGCGAGAAGCGTATTTGCTGGTTTGTACCTATAGCGGTTGGTTCGATTGATTTATAATCAAGTTAGGGATTTTGGTTAATTAATTCTATAAATCATATGACCCGCGGCGGTTGTTTTTTGTCGAGAATTGAACATTTTTTAAGGGTCGGATTGTTTTCCGTTGACAAAAAATACCGTTAAGGTAAATTGATAATGTAAGTTAAGGAGAGGCGTAATCGGAGGATTTATGAGGAAGCGGTCGGCGGTTACCATTTTGTTATTTCTGGGTGGGTTGCTTAATATAGCATTTTGCGGACAAGTTTCGGAAGAGGTTCTTCAGATTCAGAGGATGATCGCCGAAAAAGGGTTAAGCTGGACCGCCGATCAGACATCGATGATGGATTTACCATTGGAGCAGCGTCGAGCCCGATTGGGCGTTGTTATTCCCGAGGACGTCAAAGAGCGTTTTGAGGCAATCAATAAAATGCCGCCGCCGATGTTGCTTTCGACGGCGGAGGAATTTGACTGGCGCGATTTCAATGGGGTTACGCCGGTAAAGGATCAGGGGCAATGCGGGTCTTGCTGGGCTTTCGCGGCGACCGGCGCTTTTGAATCGGCGTATTTGTTGGCCACTGGCGTTGTTACCGACCTATCGGAACAACAAGTATTATCTTGTAATACAGGCAATTCGAGTTGCAATGGCGGCTGGATGGAGGATTGTTATGACTTGTTCCATGACTATGGCGCCGTAGATGAAAGCTGTATGCCTTATCATGCCAACGACAATATCCCCTGTACTCAAGATAACTGTGTGCCCCGAGCGCATTTGCTTCAATACATAGACATTCCCAACAATGTCAACGCGATTAAAAACGCATTGATGATCGGGCCCGTTTCGACCACCTTTACCGTATATGATGATTTCTACGGCTATTCCGGAGGTTGTTATGAACATGATGGCAACGACCCGATTAACCATGCGGTTCTGATAGTCGGCTGGAACGACAATATGTGCGACGGGCAGGGGGCCTGGATTGTAAAGAACAGCTGGGGGATGGGGTGGGGTTTACGCGGTTTCTTTTATATCAAATACAATACCGCGTCGTTCGGAAATTACACTCAATTGCCAATATATGATAATATGGGTTTGCCGGCGCTGGCCTTATCGGCCGAGTCGATTCAGGTCGAGGTTCAATCGGCGGGGGATACCGCGGTTTCTCTGGGGATGATTAACGCGGGCGACGGCGATTTGTTTTACTTGATTGAGCCGTTAAGCGCGGCGGGTCAGGATTCGTTTGGGTATTTTTGGAGAAGCAGCGATTCGGCCAATGGCCCATCGTATAACTGGCGCGATATTCAGGCTATAGGCAATCAAGTGTATTTTTATGACTTAGAGGATGGGTATTCATCGAGACAGCACCTTGGCTTTAATTTTAATTTTTATGGCCGAAGTTATGAATCGTTGTACTTGAGCGTAAATGGCTGGGCCAGTTTTATGAACGCATATTTCACGACGCCGCAAAACACATATATCCCCAACGCGACATATCCTAACGATTTGCTGGCGCCGTTTTACGACGATCTGACCTTAAACCGTGGCGGCGGAGTTTATTTTTATACCAATAATGTGGATAGCGCAATTATGACCTGGCAAAATTTGGCGGATAGTCGAAATGTGGGAAGATATACTTTTCAGATTATTTTGAAAGCTCCCGAAACTATCATTTATCAATACAACAGTATGGGACCGAACAGGTTGGACGAATGCACCGTTGGAATAGAAAATAAAGCCGGTTCAGTAGGAATTCAGGTTGCCTATAATTCCCCTTTCATTCATAATAATCTGGCAGTGGCGTTTTATCGTGGCAATTCATCGATATTTGATTGGCTGACGGTAAGTTCGACTCGGGGGGTAATACCCGCCTATGGGACACAATCCATTGATTTGAGTTTCAACGCCGGCGGTTTGGTTGACGGTATTTATACGGGGGCGCTGAAATTGACTACCAACGATTATAATCATCTGATAAATGAAATTCCCGTAAGATTTATCGTTGGGCAAGTAAGCGCCGATCCGCCGGCCGATATCTTGCCGGATGAGCTGGCTTTGAACGCGATTTACCCGAATCCATTTAACTCGTCGGTGGTGATAGAATATTCATTGCCCAAATCGGGGCTTGTTAATATCGACGCCTACAATGTTCTCGGACAGAAAATATCTCATTTGTATGATGGTTATCAGGTTGCGGGCAAACACTCGTTTACCTGGCGGGATTTTCAATTGTCATCGGGTTCATACTGGATAAAAGTGGGTTTCGCAGAAAAAACCGTCGTATCGCGGGTTGTATTTCTGAAATAACGTTTAGGGATTCTACCGAAACGCATGATTCCGATTGAACCTCGCTCGTTTTGCAAATAACGCGTAACCGGTATTATTTCCGTAGAAATATAGGTCATTATTTATTGGATGATAGGCGGGAAAACCGCGAACAAAGGCGGTTTGACGGGAGTTGAATACACAGAGACGAACGGAATCGGGTATTATAAGATGAGGGCAACGCAAGGCTGGCCCAAACAGATAGTTGACAAACGGAAGGATTTGACGATAGATATCAATATGAAAAAGATAGTGCTGATTATTGCCTCCGTAATGATTTCCATCAACGCCGGAATAGGGGCGCAAAAGGAGGCGTCTGAGCGCGGCACCGGCGGGGACGATCAAATTAAAGCGATTAATCAGGCGCAGGCTTATGAGCATTTTTCGCGGGCCGATTTATACGAGAAAGCCGGAAATTTCGAGAAAGCAGCGGAAGAATATCGTTTGGCTTTGATATTCGATCCCGAATCGGAGGTTATAAAGAAAAGCCTAATCGATATCTATTTCAATTCGTACCGCTATGAGGAAGCATTAGAACTTTTGTTGCAGCTGAGAAAGACCGAGGTTGACGATATTCTCAATATCGCCAATTGTTACGTGATTCTGGGGAATCACAAAAAAGCGGCTGAGTATTTTAAAATAGCGGCTGATTCGGTGGATTTGCCCGAACCATCCGGAATTTTGGACAGGACATATTATCCAGGGAACTTTCAGTGGGGGGCGTCACCAAGCGTATATTATTATCCTAATCAATACCTGGCCGGATATTATGCCGAGAAGAAAGATTACAAAAAGGCTGAGTATTATTTTAGGCGAAGTCTGGGAAATGACACCACAGGAATCCGTTGGCTGTACAAAGCGGCATCATTTTACAGAACCAGCGGGCAGATAAAAAAAGCGCGGGCGCTGTATGAGCAGATGGCGCAAAACGATTCAGCAAGTAATACCGGATATCTGGGGCTGGCGGCAATAAAGGAGATGGAAAAAGATATCGCGGGAGCGGACAGCATTTATCAGATTGTCGCCGATAAAAACTGGAACGACGCCCAGCTTTTGGCGATATTGAGCCAGGCGTTAGTTAGGCTGGGGAATTTGGAAGAAGGCGTAAGGCTTGCTTATCGGGTCGCCGAACTTAACCCCAACGACTATTTTGGAGCCAGGCGTTTGGCTATAATGTTGTTTTCTTTAGGCAATTACGGGGCTTGCGATTCGGTATTGCAGGAATTGGGGAAAGAAGTCACCGATGACCCGCTACTGTATTATTATCGCGGGCGGATTGCTCAAATTGATTCCAATTATTCGCAGGCGGAAAAATATTATACGCAGACATTAGCGCTTGATGACACTCTTGTTGAAGTGTGGGTAAGTTTAGCTTTTACCCGTTTATTTTTAGGCGATACTCTGGCGGCGGCCGCGACTTTTGACAGCGCCATGACCGCCTGTCCGGCCGAAACTCTGCGAATCCTTTTTTTTACAGGGTTGTTTTACAATCAGCATGGCAAATATGACGAGGCAATCGGATATTTCGACAGGGTATTGCAATCCGATCCGCGAAACACCGATGCGCTTTTCAACCTTGGTTCCGCTTGCGAAAGGCGGGGCAGGTTCGAGGATGCGGAGAAAACATTTAAGCGATTGTTAAGTATCGCCCCCGATTCTCCTCAAGCATTGAATTATCTTGGCTATATGTGGGCCGATAAAGGAATAAATCTCGATCAAGCCCGGAAGATGATTGCCAGGGCTTTAGAAGCGGATCCGGATAACGGCGCTTATCTTGACAGTTACGCCTGGGTGTTGTATAGAAAAGGGAAATATAAAGAGGCTTTAAAATATCAAGAAAAAGCCATCCAGTATTCGGCGGAAGATCCTGTGTTGTTTGAACATATGGGCGATATCAAGGCCGCATTGAAAGATTATAAGGCAGCCAGGGAATATTGGCGACGGGCGCTCGAACTGGATCCATCAAATGAAAGAATCGGTCGCAAGCTATCCCAATAAAAGTGAAACGCGGTAAAATCGAAATATTTCGCAATCTACTATTATCAATAATCATATTGGCTACCGGATTACTTCTGAATTGCGCTAAAATAGCCAATCCCGAGGGAGGGCCAGTCGATAAGACATCCCCGTATATCATTTCGATAAAACCTGAGCCCGGTTCGGTATCGGTTAGTCCTGATAGTGATATAGAAATCATATTTTCTAAGGCCATGAACAAGGAATCGACCGAGAAAGCGGTATTTATTTCGCCATTGTTTTTCAATTATCCTACATTTGTCTGGAAAGGGAAAAAACTAATGATAAAGCCGCCGGACAAATTTAAACCAAATACTACTTACAGCGTAACTATCGGGGCGATGGCGACAGATACGCGGAACAATAAACTTGGGGAATCCAAATCATTTTCATTTTCGACCGGGGATAGAATTAATTCGGGTGAGATAAAGGGAAGGGTTCTACTAGGGAACTTAGCCGGCATGGATACCTGGGCTTACCGGCTCGATTCGCTACCGGCGGATACGTTTATGTATCTTATTCCGGATTATATAACGCAGACCGATAGCTTGGGTGGTTTTTCGTTCGAATTTTTGGGTAAAGGGAGATATTTAGTAATCGGCGTTGATGATAAAAACAAGAACCAGTTTTGGACTCCTCCATCTGAAAA